>CAZFEA010000200.1:0-6726 GCA_964518085.1 uncultured Dehalococcoidia bacterium | reverse complement strand
GGGTCTCTCCGGTGCCGCTGAATCCGGTGACCCAGCGGACATTCCAGCCAAGGAATTCCCTGCCGAACAGCGGTATGAGATTGGCAGTCTCTTCCCCTCCCCTGGTGGCCATCACCACCGGTTCGGCCCTGGGATCGGTCAATCGTTTCATGATCCCTTTCCGCACCCCTATCAGACCGCCGGCGCCGCCGATGTTGCCCACAGCCGGCATCTTGAGCAGATCGAATTTGAGAATATCCATCTGCCGTTGCTGGCTGGAAACCATGCTGGAAGAGCCGTGAAGCAGCGTCAGGCCGTCAGGTTTGGCCTTCTCCTGGAATGAATTGCCGGCTATCACGCCGGCCGCTCCGGGCTGGTTGCGAACGATAACCCTGGGATTGCCCGGAATATATTTGGGCAGGAAGGCGGCCACGGCCCTGCCCGTGGAGTCGGTGCCGCCGCCGGCGCCGGTGGCCAGGATGATCTCGATGGTCTTGCCGGAATAGTAATAGTCATCTCCGGCAGGCGGACGGGCCGGCGCCGGGGGTTTGGTGGCTGCCGGTTTGGACGGCGTTGGCGTTGTCGCTTTCGGCGGGGCGGTGGTGGCCTTAGCGGGCGGGACAGTGGCTTTAGGGGCTTCCCTGGGAGCCACCGTGGGAGTCGGCGCAGGCTGCCCGCAGGCGGCCAGGATAGTTGCTATTAGCCCCATCATCAGCAATAAAGATAACCATTTTCTCATTTCCATCGCTCCTTTCGAGAAGGCTTGAATGGGATACTTTAGGGTGTTTGAGGGGGGTTTGTCAACCCGGTCGAAGTAGACTCAGTGAAGTTGGTTCAAATGAGCTTTTGATCCATCAAGTAATTAACGACTGCTGCCACGAATTGCTCAGCCTCGCCTATGATTTCCTTTGCCTCCTCCCTGGTTACAGCAAAGGTATATTCGTAATCTCCCACCTGTCTCTTTTCGAATGCCTTCTTTAACCACTTACTCAGCTCTCTTGGGAAGGTGCCAGATTTAATGAAATGTTCCCCAAATGCGGATAACACGCCTTTATGGGATGAAAACGACAACTTCTTTGTCAGGAGCAGAGCCTCCGCCAGAAAAAACATTGCATAGTAGGCCCTGGAGACCGTGGATTCATAGTCTTCCTCCTGGAGCAGGACCCGGGCGCTTCGCAGGTACTTGTTGGCCCTTTGTACGAGGGAGTCTATTTCCTTCACACCGCAAGCCCTTCTCGGCGTACGTTGAGCAACAATGGACTGTTCACTGTCAGGTAATCACTGGCAGATACCGGGTAAACGGAGAGCAGAATGCCATATTTCAAATCGAGGTCTGTAGATATGTCGAGCATCCTATCAATTTCTTTCCCTGGAACAATGGGACCATCGATAATGACCAGTAAATCTATGTCAGAGTCCTCCGTGGCATCACCCCGTGCCCAGGAGCCGTAGAGCACGATGCCTCTTAGCCTTGGCCCGTACAAACTGCGAACCATTTCTTTAAATTCCTCTATGGCCTGCTTTACGGTGGTATCGTTCATGGCTTTCTTGCCCTTTGCCTGGATTTTACCAGTTCTTGACTTGGGAAGGCTTCTTGCCTTAGTGTACCGTCGGCCGGAGCGTTTTTCAACCGGCTTGCCGGGCACGGGCATATGCGGTAACCGCAGGGGGATGAAGCTGGTTCCAATCATTAGAAAGAATCTCAGTTTTCTTTTCGCAATTTCTGTAATCTTACCAATAGAACGGGCCGTCCTCTGCGGTACTCTGTGCCCTCTGTGTTTGAGAATCGCGCCTGGAGCGCTATTCGTGTCCATTGGGGTTTCCCGTTTTTTATGGGCTCAGATTTGAGTCAGAATCCGAGCTTCACCCTCACCCCTGACCCTCTCCCGTCGAGGGAGAGGGGACTTTTTGCATTTTGCATTTTGTATTTGTATAGTATTCCGAATTTGGTTTTGGCTATACGGGGGTTAACCAATGAACAGGCTTCCCCACAGAGAGGCAGTCAAGGGCTGGATTCCCTTTTCGGAACAGGAGATCAACGATTATGTTTCCGCCGGTATCTGGAAGAACCTGACCTTCGGCGATATCCTGGACAGGAACGTGGCCAATATCCCGGACAGGGTGGCGGTTATCGACGACACGCGCTCGGTCACCTGGCGAGAGATGGGGCTGAAGTCCGACCGTCTGGCCCTGCAGTTCAAGAAGCTGGGGCTGGAGCATGGTGACTTCGTTATCGTCATAACGCCCAACGTGGTCGAATTCTACTATCTGTTGTTTGGCCTGGCCCGGATAGGGGTGATCCCGGTGATGTGCCTGCCGAGGCACCGCAAACAGGAGGTCTCGCATCTCACCGCCCTTCATGAGGCGAAGGCGATTGTCGTGCCCTCGGGGGAAAAGTTTGACTAGGCCGGCATGGTGGAGGAGTTCCGAGCCGGGACACCGACCTTGAAGCACTTTTTCACGGTAGGCGGTACCCCAGTACCCGTGCCACCGGGGGGACGTAGCAGCACGGTGCCCGTGCCGGGGTGGGGGACCATCGAAAATCTGGTCGAAACTCCTATTGAGCGGGATTACCCCGCGGACTACCTGCGGCAGTTCAAACCCGGCCCCAACGACGTCGTTGTCGAGCAACTTTCCGGTGGCACCACAGGTCTTCCCAAGGGCATCCCCCGGACTCACAACGACTACATCTACATCTGGGACTATGTCGGACGGCGGGAGGGCAACACCGACGACAGCGTCTGCCTGTGCATTCCCCCGGTGGCCCACAACATGCCAATTTCGGATATTGCCGGGCCGATGTTCTTCCGCGGCGGCGCCACGGTGATAACCCGGTCGACCCGGCCTGAAGACCACTTCAAGATCATCGAAAAACACAGGGTGACCAATGTCGACATGGTCCCGGTGCTGATCACCTATTGGATCGAGTCCGAAGAGGTGATGAAGAAGTATGACCTGAGCTCGCTCAAGCTGATAGCCTGCGGCGCTCAGAAGGCCAAACCCGAGCTGGTGCGCTGGTGCCTGGAGAAGATGCGGGTAAATTTCTGCAATGTTTTCGGGATGACCGAAGGCCCGGTCCTGTCTACGCGATGGGACAGTCCCAGGGAGGCGCAGCTAAATACGGTGGGCCGGCCGATACTCACCCATCCCCTGTCCCTCGTCAAGCTGGTGGACAATAACAACGACGAGGTGCCCCAGGGCGAGATCGGCGAACTGGTAGTCAAAGGGCCGATGATGACTTTCAAGGGTTATTTCCGGAATCCCGAAGAAAATGCCAGGTGCTTCGACGCCGAAGGATTCTTCCATACCGGAGACCTGATGTCCCGCAGGCCGGACGGCCGCTACGTGGTGGAAGGACGGAAGAAGGACATGATCATCCGTGGGGGTGAAAACGTCTATCCCGAGCCGGTGGAAGGCTGGTTGATGAAGCATCCGGCGGTGGTCAATGCGGCCGTGGTGGGCATGCCGGACTCGAGGCTGGGGGAAAAACTGTGCGCTTTTGTGCAAACCGGTGAAGGCAGCCGGTTCACTTTTGAAGGCATGCAGAAATTGATGAAAGACCAGGGCATCGCCGTCTACCAGTGGCCGGAACGGCTGGAGGTGGTCTCCGGCTGGCCGCTGACCCCCATGAATAAGATTGATAAACGAATGCTCAGGGCCTACATTGCCCACAAGCTATTCCGGGAAAGGACGATCGACCGGGAACTGGGAGATGAATTCCTGAGCAAGGATAAGCTGAACATCGCCGATATCGAATCAGGCCGGGTGAAGATAGATTTTGCATGACATTGTGTAGGGGCGAGCCAGGGGGAAAGGGTGGGGCCGGGGCGGGGGCGGCTCGCCCGCCCGGTACTGCAGGCTTTCCAGCCTGCAGCGACAGGCTCGAAAGCCTGTCGTACCGCCCCTCGGGCTAACCGGCGTGCCTGCAAGCAGGCAACTCTGGTTAGTCCCTACAGGGGTGGGGGGCGTTCGCCGCGACCATGTTACTTGCTGATGATGCCGTGTTTGATTTGCAGGTCTTGCCCGTACTTGATGGCTTCCGGCGGAACATCCAGTATCGCCTTGATCACCCCATCGACTTCTTTGCCTATATTAACCTCGTAAACCTCGCTGACGGTCTTTCTGACCATGGCATCAAATCCCGGGTCTCTGGCCATCCTGGCATAGGCATCGGTGAGAATGGAGACAATCGAGTCAGGAGTGCCGCGGGGGGCTGAAAGGAACTTATCCACCATGCTGGGTCCGATCCAAACCATGTATGCCTGCCAGGGCAGCCCGGTGGGTTTCTTGTCTCCCAGGATTTCCTCGAAGGTGGGAATGTCAGGGAAATCGGGCCGTCTTTCGAATTTGCCCCCTTTGAAAGTTCCCATGGTCCCTATTGCTTCGCCTATGCCCTCCTGGAGGATGCGCCGGATAATGAAGGCGTTGGAGGTGCCGAACATGTCCAGTTCGCCACGCCGGAAGGGAAGCTCCATCTCGCTCGACCCGGCAAACCCGGATACCCAGCGAATATTCCAGCCCAGGAATTCCTTTCCCCATAGGGTCATGGACTGCCAGGTCTCGGTGCCTTCGCCGGTCCCGCAGACCAGGGGCTGAGCGCCGGGGTCGGTGAGCCGCCCTTTGAGTCCTTTGCGCACCAGCAGAACGCTCTCCGCCCGCGACACATTGCCGATATGCGGCAGCCTGGTCAGGTCATATTTGACTATGGCCTCTTTCTTGAGCTGCAGACTCATTGCACCCGATGAATTCTCCATCAGGAACAGGCCGTCCGGCTTGCCCTTTTCGAAAAAGATGTTGGCGCCCATGGCGCCCTGCGCCCCGGGCTGATTCCGCACCACCATTTTGGGGTTGCCTGGAATGTATTTCGGCAAATAGCTGGCTACGATCCTGGCCACGGTATCGGTACCTCCCCCTGCGGGAGAGGCCGAAATAATCTCGATGGTCTTCCCCTGGTAAAAGGGCACGCCGGTTGGTGGCTTTGGCTTCTCGGTGGGCCTGGGAGTGGCCTGGGCTGCCGCCGGGGGACTGGTGGCGGTGGGTTTGGTTGATGGCGCCTGGGTTGCCGTGACGGCGGGGGTGGGAGAGACCGGAGGCCCGGCCGGTTGCTGGCAGGCAATTCCAGCAAATAACAGCACGGCAGCGGTGACCGCGGCAAACAACAGACTTTTCATCAGGGCTACTTCGTGAAGTGTTTTGCTTTCAGGTCTTGCTGGTACTTCACCGCTTCGGGAGGTACGGTCAAAATCTCTTTCATCAGCGCGTCGGTCTCTTTGCCGATGGTGACGTCGTAAACCTCGCTGACCAGTTTCTTGATGGTGGTATCAAATTGCGGGTCCTTGGCCATCCGGGCATAGGAATCGGTCAGGATGGCCATGATGTTGTCCGGCGTGCCCTGAGAAGCGGCCAGGGTCTTGTCGATGACCCCGGGCCCTACCCACCCCAGGTAGGCCTGCCAGGCGATGCCCGAAGGCTTCTTGCTTCCGAGGAACTCGTCAAAGGTGGGAACATCCGGGAAGTCGGGGCGGCGCAAGAACTTGTCCTGCCTCATGAGCCCGATGGTGGCGATGGTATCCATCAGGTTTTCCTGGACCATTCGGTGAACAATGAAAGCATTGGCGGTGCCGAACATGTCCATTTCACCGCGGCGCACCGCCAGTTCCATTTCGCTGGTGCCGCCGAAACCGGGTATCCAGCGGACATTCCATCCCAGGAACTCCTTCCCCCAGAAGGGCATGGACTGCCAGCTTTCGGAGCCCTCACGGGTGCCGACAACCAGGGCCTTGCCGGGATCGGCCAGCTTGTCTTTGAAGCCCTTCTTCACCATCAGGACGCTTTCGGCGCGGCCGACATTGCCCACGTGTCGCAGCTTTGTCAGGTCGAACTTCACTACCGGGTCGGCCATCAACTGCAGACCGACCGGACCGGACGAATTCATCATCAGGGTCAGGCCGTCGGTCTTGTTCCGTGCGAAGAAGGCGTTGTTGGCTACCGCGCCCTGGGCGCCGGGCTGGTTGCGGACGATGATCTTGGGGTTTCCCGGAAGGTACCTGGGCAAATGGGTGGCAATGATCCGCGCAATGGTGTCGGTGCCGCCGCCGGCGGCTGACTCGACAATAATTTCGATGGTCTTGCCCTCGTAATAAGCGGCGCTGCCGGGGCCGCCCTGTTTGGTTTGGGGAGTCGTGGCCGGCTTTGGCGTGGTCTTTGGCTGTTGCGGGGCTTTCGTTTTTGGCGCCGGGGGCGCCGTCGAGGTGGGGCGGGGGGTTGCGGCGGGCGCCGGCGATGGGGTGAACGACTGGGTGCATGCCGCGACCACCAGCAGCACCAGACCGACAAGAGACGCCATGGCTAACAGTTTTTTCACCTGACAGACCCTTCTTTCTGGCCTCCCCTTGCCACTGGTTGAGGCCCGACATAGACTGTGACTACCCTGTGGCCACTAATAATAGTAGATAAGGCAATCCGGTGTCAACAGCACCGGAAGCCTGTAGGGGCGAACCAGGGATGGGTGGGTGTGGTCGGTGGGTGCAGTTCGCCGGCCCCTTCTCGGCTTTTCTCGACGGCACGTGGCAGCTCGGGTCCCGGAATGGATTTTGCGTTGCACGCCCTACAGCTTGTCGCACAATGAAGATGATCGGGATTACCAAGAATGCAGTGAGCTTGATCAGCATGTTGGGTGGCCTTCCGTGGCCGCATACGAATACCAGTTATACTCGCTCCCCGGCCGGTAGTATCCTCCCGGCATAT
>CAZFEA010000199.1:2691-6730 GCA_964518085.1 uncultured Dehalococcoidia bacterium | reverse complement strand
CCGACCTCGGTGCTTTCTCTGAGAATGTCTACCCAGTCGCCCGGCCTGAGTTTTTCCAGGCAAGTAGGAAACAGAATATTCTCTTCCTTGAAAATCATGCCGTCCACTTCTTCCAGCAACGGATCCAGGGATTTCTGCCGGTATGCCAGAAAGGTCTCCCTGCCGCTGATGGTGTCCACACCGGAGATAGTCTGTCGGAACAGTTCCCGGATCTCGTTGTCCTTACCCCACATAACCTTCGAAGGCCCCATAAAGCCCTGTTTCTCAAGGAATGGAAAGAGCACCTGTTCTTTTCTCTCGTAGTGCTTCTCCAGGCCCCGGAGTCGAGTCAACTGTTCCCTGAGGCGCACCCTGAATTCGGGTGACTCATAATGAGCGTTCGTTTCCACAGTCTCTTTTAGCTGGATCAGCAGTTTCTCGATCTCGCGGTTTTCCAGCTTAAACAGGTAGACGGGATGAGATGGAGAGGTTTCCCTGGTTGCCTGTTTCTCCAGGGAGGCCTGGAAAATCAGGGCGTGGACATTGCAGAACATCTTTATCTGGTCGGGCGACATGCCTTCATTGATAAGAGATTGTTCCATCTCGGCTATCTCGGAAGAACTGACATCCCCAACCTCTTTCTCGAACCTTTCCTTAGCTGCGGCCGGCGTCAGCCCACCGTGCAGGGCAAGGATAATTTCCTTCATGGCGTTCTTTTTTGTTGCGTCCATGTGCTTCCCCTCTCAAATCTTGAATCTCAAATCTTTGATCCTCAGTCTGCCTGCGGGCGAACACACAGGTTCACCCCTACGGGACCTTCCTAGTGATCGATGACCCCCTTGGTACTGGGAACCCTCTTGCCGAGGCGGGGGTCGATCCTGGTAGCGGCATCAAGCGCCCGAGCCAGGGCCTTGAAGACGCCTTCGGCCTTGTGATGGTCGTTAACGCCGGTGACTACCCGGGCATGCAAATTCAGTCGCGCCTCGACGGCGAAAGTTTCGAGAAAGTGACGCACCAGGTCCGTGGTAAGTTCGCCAAGGGTCTCACTGCCGAATTCGGCATCCACCTGGCAATAGCCTCTGCCCCCGATGTCGATGGCTACCAGTGCCAGGGCTTCATCCATGGGTACCAGGGCGTGAGCGGCGCGGGTAATGCCCTGCCGCTCTCCGAGGGCCTCATTGAATGCCCTGCCCAGGCAAATGGCTACATCCTCGACAACATGATGGTCGTCGCTGCCGTTGGCAGAGACTTTTATGTCAAATAAGCCATGGCGGGGCAATTGCGACAGCAGATGGTCGAACAACCGCAGTCCCGTTCGTATTTCATGCTCTCCCGTCCCATCGACGTTCAGTTCCACGGCAACGGTGGTTTCCCGGGTTTCTCTCTTATTCGAGGCCCGTCTCTGAATCATAGACTTTCTCCCATGGTCCTTAATTCCCTTATGACCAAATCGGTATGCTCCGGTTTCCCCACGGTGATGCGCAGGTAATTTCTCAACAGAGGGGTATCGAAATAGCGGACAAAAATGCCCTTAGTCTCGAGACCTTTTTTGATATCCCGTGCATTACCGCGGGTGACCCGGCAGAGTATGAAGTTGGCGCTGGAAGGAAATGGTTTCAAGAAAGGCAATTCGGCCAGCTTTGACATAAGCCGCTGCCGCTCGTGGACAATGCTGACCACAGTCTGCTGCAGGTAACCTATGTCTTCCAGGGAAGCGAGCACGGCCGCCTGGGCGGCACAGTTAATATTATAAGGCTGTTTTATCTTCATGGTATATCTGGCAAGTTTTTCCGGGAAAATTCCATAGCCTGCGCGTAACCCTGCCAGTCCGGCCCATTTGCTGAATGTCCGCAGGACTACCAGGTTTTCGTACTGCGTCACCATAGAGGCCACGCTCACCCCGGAAAACTCGGCATAAGCCTCGTCAAGGACGACTACAACCCTCCGCTTGAGCAGTTCAGCAATGTCTTCCCAGGAAGTCATATTTCCGGAGGGATTGTTGGGCGAGGCAATAAATACAATTTTGGTCGACTCATCGATGGCCGCTTTTACCGCGGAAATGTCGATTCCAAAATCCGGCCTCCTGGGCATGTCCACCGTCTTGCCCTGATAAAGTCCGGTCAAAAACGAATACATTCCGAAGGTCGGCACCAGGTTGATCACCTTATCGCCCGGACCAACAAACAGCCGGACGATCAGCTCAATGAGGTCGTCGCTGCCTGAACCGCCGACAATATGTCCCTGCCCGACCCCAATATACTTTGCTACTGCCTTGCGGAATTCCCTCTGGGCGGGGTCGGGATAGATGTTGTAATAGGGATAGCTTTTGAGGGATTCCCGGACCCTCGGAGAACAACCATAGGGGTTCTCGTTCCCGTCGAGCTTTACGATCTCAGCAGCCGGTTTCTGCACCAGGCTACCGAGCACTTCGACCGGCTCAATGGGGATATATTCCTCACCCGATAGTAAATGAGGACGGACCAGCGAATCTATGTCTATTTTCGTCTCCTGCTCTTGCCCCTGAATCTCAAATCTTCAATCCTTAATCTTTAATCTTTAAGCGGACGGAGCCGGGCCGCGGCGGCGCGGGCGTGCCCGGTAAGTCCCTCGGCCGTGGCCATTCTCGTCGCTGCCCGGACTAACTTCTTGACCGCCCCCTCGGACAGCCGGACCAACCCGGTAACTTTGAGAAAATCATTTACGCCCAGGGCTGAAGTGAAGCGCGCCGAGCCTCCAGTGGGCAGGACGTGGGACGGCCCGGCCACATAATCTCCCAGGGCTTCAGCCGAGGATTCGCCGATAAAAAGACATCCGGCGTTCCTGATCCTTCTTGCCACTGCGTTTGGCGACTGGACCATAATCGAGACGTGCTCCGGAGCGTAGATATTGATGAGATCCGTGGCCTCCCTGAAGCTGCCCACGATAACTATGCCACCCCGCTCCTCCAGCGAGGCCCGCGCGATGTCGCTACGATCGAGGTCCGCCAGCAGTTTCTCGACCTCGCCCTGGACCTTACCCGCCAGAGTATTTGAATCCGTAAGCAAAATTGCCGAAGCCAGGGCGTCGTGCTCAGCCTGGGCCACCATATCGGCGGCGCATAACGCCGGGTTGGCGGCGTCATCCGCTACAATCACCGTTTCCGTCGGGCCCGCCAGGCTATCGATGCCGGTATACCCGAAAACCATCTTCTTAGCCAGTACCACGAAGACGTTACCGGGACCGCAGATTTTGTCCACTTTGGGGATCGACTTGGTGCCAAAGGCCATGGCGGCTATGGCTTGAGCGCCGCCAACCTTAAATATCTGGTCCACCCTCGAAAGATAGGCGGCGGCCATGACAACATCGGAGAGGCTGCCGTCTTTCCCCGGGGGCGTAGCGACTACTATCTCTCTGACTCCGGCCACATGGGCGGGAATGGCAGTCATGAGAATCGTGGATGGGTATTTTGCGGTGCCGCCGGGGACGTAGATGCCGGCGCGGTCCAGAGCAGTAACTTTCTGTCCCACCCCGCGGTTGATGAAGCTCTTGATGCCATTCTTCATTTGCTGCAAATGAAAAGCATGCACCCGCAGCGCGGCCAGCTCAAGCGACTCTTGAAGGTCCCCAGGTAAACGCCGGTAGGCTTGATACATCTCCCTTCTCCCTACCGATAGGGTACCGACCTCCACCCCGTCTATCCTGCGGGTCAGGTCACGCACCGCCAGGTCGCCCCGGGTCCGGACTTCGTTCAAAATAGTCAGCACCACCTCTTCCAGGGTCATCGGTCGGCCAAAGGTGTCGGCGATAAGCTGTCTGGCGCCGGCGGTTAGCTCAAAGTGTTCCCACGAACGCCGGCGAAAAATGCTGCGGAAAGCTTCCAGGGAGTCAGGATAAATCTTTAGCATGAAATTCACCTCCTCCCCCTTTCGCAAAAGGGGGATACAGGGGGATTTTGCCTGGAAATTCAAAAATCAAAATGTAAAATGCAAACTGACCTTTGCATTTTGATGTTTGGATTTTCTTCAGACTGCTTTAGACAGGGTTTCGATGATGTAAGCGATCCTGGCACGTTTAGTCTCGG
>CAZFEA010000199.1:0-2681 GCA_964518085.1 uncultured Dehalococcoidia bacterium | reverse complement strand
TTGAGGTTATTGCGGGCCAGCGTTTCACCCGTCTCGGTGTTTTCGATCAACAGGTCGGCATCCTCGGGCAAAAAGGCTTCAGTGGCCCCCCAGGTTGGTATGACCTTGTAGTGGCCCAGCCTCTTATCGCGGCAGTACTTGTCGGCAATGTTGGTGTATTCCGAAGCAACCCTGATAACACGACCGCGCGAATTCATTGAGCCCATCTCCTGGAGTTGTGGGGCGGTGGCTCCGTTGGGTACCACAGCTACGAGTCTAACGCGACCGAACTTGAGATCGAGCAGTTCTACAACCGGGCTCGAGGGAAAGGCACACAGGTGGTCCCGGAGCCAGTCTCTGCCGGTGACCGCCAGGTCGATATTGCCATTGGCCACCTGCAGCGGCATATCCTGAGGACGAATAACCTTGACCACCACACCTTGACATTTCACTTCCAGAGGACATTCCGCGGGCGGCGAATTGTAGCCTGATACCGTTACTGCGGCCCGGTCAAGAAGAGCGGCAGTGTGTTTTTGCTGGTGCCCGTCTGGCAGGGCGATCCTTACCGTGTCACTGGAGGCGTGAAGCGGGATACAAGAGGTGAGAGGTGAGAGGTAAGAGGTGGGAAATGAGATGCCAGAGGCGGGAGGCGGAACGCAAGACATCCCATCTTCCCCTGGCTCACCTCCAACCTCGGACCGGCACAACAAATCAAGCACCTGGCCAAGGTCCACAGTCTCCCAGCTACGCTTGTTCGCAATCAGGAAGGCCTCCCTGGAGCTGATGCTATCCAGGTGTAGCAGGCCGTTTCGGTCCAGGTCATCAGGAGAAGAAGGATAAAAAATCGCCAGGTCGGCGGCGAAGCTCGGGTATACCTCGGCAGCCCCCCAAACCGGAAACACCGTGAAACGAGGAAGGCGCAACCTGGCCGCATAGGCTTCGGCAAGGTTGGGATTCTCACTGGCCAGGGCGATGACCCTGTTCAAGCTGGATAGGTCTCGAGGGGAACTGATCCCCAATCTGCGGTGGGCGGCAACGCACAGCTTGCCCCGGCCATATCCCAACCCTTTTATGACCACGATGTCGCTGGCAGGGAACCGGGTGATCAACTCCTCGACCCAGTTAAAACCGCAAATGCCCAGATCGTAATTGCCGATGGCCACCTGGATGGCAACGTCGCGCTCCTGGAAGATCTTCGCGGCAAGCCCGGGGAATACCTCTGAGACAAGGCGGTAGTTACGGGAATTGGCCGAGTAAGCTGTGATGCCCAGGCTGGCCTGTTCCAGGACGGCGGCCGTCCTGGCCTGTAAACGCCCTTTAGGTAGAGCCAGTTTGACCACGAGTAGCCAGCTTTCTCAATAAATCTTCGGGCGAGTTGAACAGTTGCGATGACCTCTTGGCCGTTCCGGTCATACGATATCGGAGCCGGCCACCGTCATCCAGTATAGTAACAACGTGGTCCGCAGAAGGCGCCGTCATGTCGGTGACATTCCGGACCACGGCGACGTATCCCCGCGCACGCAACTGACGGCACAAATCGAAGCCGGCATTGACCTGCTGGACAGAGCCGGAGTGGGTTACCACGCTTACCGTTCCCGGGGTCTCCGGCGCAACATAGGGTCCTACCAGGTTTACCAGGCGATCGAGGTAAAGGGCATAGCCACAGGCCGGCATTCTCCTGCCCCCGGTCAAGGAAATGAGGTCATCATACCTGCCGCCACCCCCGATTCTTACCCCACCGCTGGTGAACTGTACCATAATTCCGGTGTAGTACTCGAAACCGCGCCCGGAAGCAATATCCAGTTTGAACTCGCCGTCAAGAGGGGTTAACAGTTCAACCACGGAGACAAAATCGTCCAGCGGCTGCCCGAGCGCCGGCAGGGATGCCGAGGCGGTTGCCTTCAAGTTCTTCAGGAAGCCCTCGGCGCGCCCCGAGTAGTTGAATACCAGGTTCAGGGCTTTGCCCAATCCGGCGCCGGCGCCGTTTTCCAGCCTGATTCCCTCGGTATTGCCATCGAGTATCCGGTCAAACAGCTCAGCCTGTTTCGACCGGTCCGGTTCGAGCTCTCCCAGCAGCGCCTTGATCAGCCCGGCATGAGAAACGTGGACCTCCACCCTTTCGACTCCCATTTCCTTAAGGACATCGCGGGCCATAAGAATGATCTCAGCGTCAGCCAGAGCCCCGGCCCCGCCGATAAATTCCGCGCCACACTGCCATTTTTCGCGGTTCTCGCGCCCGGTGGACTCGAAGGTAAAGATGTTTTGAACATAGTACAGCCGGGCCTGTTCCAGCGACCCGAGGTTGTCAACATAGAGCCTGGCCGCGGGTATGGTGCTGTCCGGCCGGAGCACGACACGTTCTCCACTCCAGCCGTCCCAGTCCAGGAATGAGTATGTTTGGGAAAGCCTGGCCGGGGTGAGGGTGCCGGTGGCGGTGAACAGGTGCAGGTACTCCAGCACTGGCGTGCGTATCTCCCGGTAGCCCCAGCTTTCACAGGAGCGGATAAATGTCCGCTCCACCCGGCGAAATGTGGCCATATCGGCGGGCAGCATGTCCCGCATTCCCTTGCAGCGGTGAGTAACAGTTTCCATAGTCTATAATTCTACTATAAATTAAGTTGCACAATAAAGGGTGAAGGCGTCTCCTCTCCCTTGACGGAGAGGGTCCGAGCCTGCCCTGAGCGAAGCCGAAGGGGTCAGGG
>CAZFEA010000198.1:0-6739 GCA_964518085.1 uncultured Dehalococcoidia bacterium | reverse complement strand
GATATCAACAAGGCATTTGTTTACATCCTGGGCTATGAGACCGACCAGGACCTGATCAATGACTATGAGACGGTCTCCAGCGGGCAGCTTTCGGACAAAGCGGCGTTCAACTGCTGCTTCCCCACCGTCCACGACCCGCTTCAGGCGCCGCCCAACCGGCACACCGGCCTGATCTCCCGGTTTACCCCCTTCAACCTCAAGGGCAACCGGGGACAGATCAAGTTCAAGGACCAGTTGACCGCCGGGTGCCTGGCCACCCTGAGCAAATATGCCCCGAACATCACGAAGGAAAAAGTTCTGTGGGACTATGTAACCACCCCGTACGATATCCAGAACAAGTTCACCAACATGGTGAACGGTTCGATCAAGCACGGCGAGTATGCCCCTCTTCAGATGGGGTATCTGAGGCCCAACGAGGAGTGTTCCCAGAACCGGACGCCCATCAAGAACCTGTATGTCGCCGGCGCCAGCACCTATCCCGGAGGCTGCGTCATCTGGGGACCGGGCTACCTGGCGGCCAATGCCATCGCCGAGGACCTGGGAATCCAGAAATGGTGGAAGGAGCCGCCCATGGTGACCAGGGCCAGGGAGAAGGGACTGCTCTAGGGCGGGTTATTGGGTTATTGAGTTCATTGGGTTCCGGCCGTTGTCCCTTCCAGGGGTGAGGGTGAAATCAACCGCAGAGAACGCAGAGAACACAGCGCGGCCTTCGGCCGCAACCAAAGCCAAAGCCGGCCAACTGGAAGCTCTGCTTAACAACCGATCATAGATAGCAAAAGGCGCCCTTTTCAGGTACAGTTGGAAAGCAAAATAATCGAGTCTGCAATTGCTATGTAAATTCTTGACAAAATTTCACGATTCTCAATGTTAGCATTGCAGAGGCAAGACGTCTGTCACCTGTTACCTGTTAGCGGTTAGCAGTTAGCGACCGGCAACTGGCCTTTAGCCAATAGCCAATTGCCAATAGCTAATAGCTGACACCTGTTACCTGTTACCCGATACCTCTCCGCGCACTCTGCGTCTCTGCGGTTAATTTGAACACTGTTAAGGAGTAGATCCATGAGACTGGCTGACAGGGTAGCAATTGTCACCGGCGGCGGGCGGGGCATCGGCAGGGCCTACGCCCTGGGCTTCGCCGCTGAAGGCGCCAAAGTCGTCATTGCGGACATCATCCTGGACAATGCCCGGAACGTGGCCGGGGAGATCGAGGCCAAAGGCGGCGTCGCCCTGGCCGTGCACACCGACGTCTCCAGCGAAGCCGGTACCGCGGAAATGGCCAGGACCGCCGTGGAAAAGTTCGGCAAGATAGATATCCTCATGAACAACGCCGCGGTCTTCTACGGCCTGGAGGTCAAGAGCTGGGACGCCTGGTCTCCCAAAGACTGGGAGCGCATGTTCGCCGTCAATGTCACCGGAAGCTGGCTTTGCGCCAGGGCCGTCGTCCCTCACATGATCGCCGCCAAAAAGGGCAAGATCATCAATATCTCGTCCACTACCGCGGACACCGGCCTGTACCAGATAATCCACTACGCCTGCTCCAAGGGCGCGGTGGTGACCCTGACCCGGTGCCTGGCCAGGGCGCTGGGAAAGCACAACATCAACGTCAACTGCATTTGCCCCGGCTATACCATCGATGAAGCCACCCTGCTGGCGCTGGGCGGCAAGGAAGACGCCGCCGACCGTTCCATCCAGGGCCGGGCGATCAGGCGCCGGGAGTACCCGGCCGACCTTGTCGGCACTGCCGTCTACCTTGCCTCGGCGGACTCCGACTTCGTCACCGGGCAGGCCATCGCCGTCGACGGCGGCGAGGCGATGAGGTAACGCGAAACCGCGAATAAACGCGAATAAACGCGAATGAAAACCGTAGGGTGGGTTAAGCATGCCGGTGGAGTTGGGCGGCGTGGCGGGCATGCGAACCCACCGGTACCCGAGCGGGTGGCCATCACACCAGCTCATGCTATAATCTCAGGTACCCGGCAACCCCAAATGACGGGAAAGAGAACAGGCTATGGAAACAGAGAAATTCGTTTACTATCAAGAGGATGACATGTGGATTGGATGGCTAGAAGAGTACCCCGATTATCGGACCCAGGGTTCAACGGTAGAAGAACTCAAAGATAATCTTAAAGATATATACCAGGACCTGACCAGTGGGAATATCCCGCAAGTGCGCCGTACCGGCGAACTCGTGGTCAGTTGAAAAGGGTTGACTTATGTCTGACTATGCACCACAATACCTGAGGGTAAACCTGACCACCGGTAAGACCAACAGGGAAACACCATCCCCGAAGGTCCTGCGTCAGTACGTCGGCGGTCGTGGCGTGGCCGCCAGCTACCTTTATGACGAAGTTCCGGCCGGCGCCGGCGCCCTGTCGCCTGAGAACAAGATCATCTTCAGCATCGGCCCCCTGGGCGGCACCGGCGGCCTGTCCTACTCCCGCTGGATGGTCACCTCCAAAAGCCCCCTCACCGGCGCCTATATCCGTTCGGTGGGCGGGGCCGATTTCGGCGCCTGGCTCCGTTTCGCCGGCCTGGACGGGATCATCGTTGAAGGCAGGGCCAACCAGTCGGCCTATCTTTACATCGAGAAAGACCGGGCCGAAATCAGAGAGGCCGGCGAGCTGTGGGGCCTGGGCAACTTCGAGGCCCAGAAGAGGTTGAAGGCGAGATACGGCGATAATACCAGGGTCGCCTGCATCGGCCCCGCCGGGGAAAAGCTGGTGCGCTTCGCCCACGTGATCTCCGACCAGCGCACCGCCAGCCGCGGCGGCTGCGGGGCGGTGATGGGCTCCAAGAACCTCAAGGCGGTGGTGATCAATACCCCGCCGGCAATGCCGCAGATTCCCGGCCTGAAGGAGCTGGTCCAGCAACAGGCCGAGTTCCAGCAGAAGGGTCCCATGCTCAAGGCCTTCCGCCGCGACGGCACCCACATGAACATGGTCTTCGTCCAGAAGATGGGCATCTTCCCCATGAAAAACTTCAGGGAAGGCACCATGGAGGGCTGGGAGAAAATCTCCCCCGAGGCCTATGCCGCTTTGAAGCTCACCGATACCCGCTGCTACGGCTGCATCATCCACTGCGGCAAGATGTTCAAAGCCACCGAAGGCGTGTACGCCGGCGCCGAGAGCGAGGGGCCGGACTACGAGACCACCTTCGCCCTGGCCGGTTCGATAGCCAGTAACGACATCGGCTTCACCATCGCCGCCGACTACCTCCTCGACGACCTGGGCATGGACTCCATTAGCTGCGGGGTAACCCTGGGGCTGGCCTACGAGCTTTTCGAAAAGGGACTGCTGACGGCCGCGGACACCGGCGGCCTGGAGCTGAAATACGGGAACACCGCCGCCGCCATGGAGCTTATCCGGCGCACCGGCCTGCGCCAGGGCATCGGCGACCTGCTGGCCGAGGGCAGCAAGCGTGTGGGCGAACGCATCGGCAAAGGGGCCGAGAAGTGCAGTGTCCAGGTCAAAGGCATGGAGATGGCCGGATACGAGCCGAGGGGCGCCAAGCGCCAGGGACTGGCCTATGCCACTTCCTGTATCGGCGCCAGCCATAACATCGCTTTCATCGAGCAGGAGATATACGGACTGCCGCGCCCGCACCCGGTCGACCGCCTGGCCGACGAGGGCAGCGCCGACGTGGTCAAGCTGAGCCAGGACCGGGTAGCCATGAACGAGGTGGGCATCGGCTGCGCCTTCAGCCAGGGCATGTCGCCGGTGCGCAATTTCTGCGACATGCTGCGCACCGTCACCGGCGTCGCCGAGTTCGGCGATCCGCCGTACATGTTCGCCGTCGGCGAGCGCATCTACAACCTGGAACGGTTGTACAATCTCCGGGAAGGCTTTACCCGCAGGGATGACAGCCTGCCGGTCAGGATGCTCACCGAGCCGCTGGCAAAGGCGGCCGCTTCCGAGGGGCAGATCGTGCGCAAACAGGACGCCCTGCTGGACGAGTTCTATGCCCTGCGGGGCTGGGACAACAACGGTGTGCCGACGCCGGAGAAGCTCAAAGAGCTTGGCATCGAGTAGGGTGGGTTAAGCATGCCGAGGGGGGGGAGGCAGCGGGGTGGGCAGGCGAACCCACCGGTGAACAAACCGGTACCACAGGCGGCCCTGCCTGTGAAACATGGTTCTTGCACATTGATCGTAGTCACGGGCCCGAACTGTCAGACAAAAAGTTCAGCCAGTTGACCGCCTCTCTTGTCAAAAAGTAGAATTGACGGGACAAAATAGGCATATGCCCGCGCCTGTACTACCGGTAGAACAGGCTTTCCAGCCTGTTCCTTTCCAGCCTGTTCCTTGTCGGCGTGTCGTAGCGTTGGGCGGGCGAACACGCAGGTTCGCCCCTACCAGGAGGCAGCTTTATCCAAGATGGCCAAAAAGAAGAAATCAAGAAAGCGGAAATCTCCCAATCACCGGCAACGGGTGCTCAGCCAGGGCCAAATCAATATCCTTGGTCAAGCGAATCATGTCGTCAACCTGGCTCAGAACAACGATAGTCGCGTGGTCACGCTTGGCTCTTTACTGTTCTTCTCCACCGAGACCGGTGATGCCTGGATGCTTGATCCTGGCGATGGTCTTGCCCTCTGTTTGGCGCGAGGAGGTGAAAAACAACCCGTGGCTATCGTTGAAAACTCTACGAGTTTTTCCATCGAATGGAACATGCACTATCGGATTGAGGGAGACACCTTCGTGGTGGCCGAACCATCTGGCCGAATCAGGACTATCTGGGGTTACCCGGTCGGGGAAATTCTCAAGGCTGCCGCACGGCTGACAACGTCGCCAGGCTACTGAACCAGGATTGAACGCACGGGTCTTTGAAAGGAAAGGCGAGATTATCCGCCGGGTAATAATGCCACCCCATTGCCTGCTCTTCGGGACCGTAGGCATCCACGATGATTTCCATCGTAATACGTTCTTCGCGTGCTTTGTCCTCTCCGGCCATCGCCATTTCGGATTACCTCCCGGTGGTTTTTTGCTCGTATGACAAATCGTGTCGGACCGCCAAATGTGGTGCGAACTACCCCAGGCCGGGCAATCGACACGGATTGCCATCGCACACAGCGGAGGGGGAAGCCTAAAGTCTCGGGTCTACTGGTTCACTCTCCAAAGCCAGCACTCCGAAGACGCACTCATGAATCTTCCTTAGGGGCTCTTTTCTAACGAATCTTTCCAGCGCTTCAATTCCGAGAGCGAATTCCCCTAGGGCGAGGGAACGTTTCCTATTAAGCTCCCTGGAACGCAACCGACGGAGGTTTTCGTTCAGCGTATATTCGGGACCGTAGATTATCCGGAGATATTCCCGTCCCCGGCACTTCAGGGCAGGCTGGACCAACCTTCCCTTTCCTGTCGCAATAAAATCATAAGGCTTCACTACCATCCCCTCGCCACCACTCCCCGTTATTTCCTCCCACCAGAGAATCCCGCTACCCAGGCTTTCGGGATCAGCCAGCGTGACTATCTTGTAGGGAGTGGCCAGCAGCAACCCTTCGTCCTCACGGCAAATTCGGGACAAGGACTCCATGTGCCATTCGTGGTTCTTGTCAGCGTGCACCCGACCTTCGGTTGCCAGCAGGTGGAACGGCGCCACCTTGAGATCGTCAATGGAGTCTACCTTCCAGCAGTACTGGCCGTAGGCCCCAACGTATTGCCTGACCAGTTCGTAGCGTTGCTTCAAACGGATAGACATGGCCAGGGGATCAAACTCCCTGACCGCATCTTCCCCGGCCGGACCGGGATCTCTTGTCAGGTCACTGCGGAGGGCCGCCCTTTCCAACTGCCGAATTGATTCATCCAGGGCGGCGCTGGCCGACGCCCCTACGGCGGCGTATTGGGCTTTCAGAAGTTCCTGCGCTTTGGCCGACCATGGCATCAGCTCGCAATCGAAACATCCCCAGTCGGTATCGTACTCTTCCCAAAACCCTGACTTATCGAGCGCGCGGCGGATCCTATCGAGAAAGGCGCTTTCGAGGGCAACATTATCAAAAAAGCGGCGCCCGGTCCGGGTATAGACAATGCCTGCACCTTCACCAAGGACACTAAACCTTCTTGCCGCGGCCCCTTCGTCACGGCAGACGACCACCACCGCCCGGGAACCCATGTGCTTCTTCTCGCAAACCACCTTAGACATACCCTGGGAGCGAAAGTGATCAAAGGCTTCAGCAGGGTATTCCAGGTATCCTTCCTTGTGGCTGGTCTCCGAGGGCGACATGGTTGGGGGCAGGTAGATCAGCCACTTTGGATTGGCCGCAAACCGGCTCATTACCTCCAGCGCTGCTATGGCGTTCTCCTCGCGAACGGTCACAGCGGGGCGCAGCCGCGTGTTTATGAAACGCTTGCCCAGCACGTCTTCCGCATCCAACAGGTCATCATATTTCTGTTGCGCCGAAAGAGCTATTTCATCCACTTTTTGCAAAGGGCGGACCGGTTCGGAATAGACCCGCCTTGCCGGCACTGATAGGATCTCTTTCTCGGGATAGCGGAGTGCGGTGAGTTTTCCCCCAAACGCACAGCCGGTATCAATATTTATTGTCCGGTTAAGCCATTCGGGCTCGGGTGTCGGCGTATGACCGTAGATCACTACCGCGCTGCCCCGGTACTCGGCCGCCCAGTTGTGCCTCACAGGGAGACCAAACTCGTCCGTCTCACCCGTCGTTTCCCCGAAGAGACAGAAATCACGGACCTTGGCTGAACCCCGCCCCTGCATCTCCTGTTTCAGTCCGGCATGGGCCACCACCAGC
>CAZFEA010000197.1:0-6763 GCA_964518085.1 uncultured Dehalococcoidia bacterium | reverse complement strand
GCGCAGTCGTACAACACGTAGAGCCAGTAGTCCTGGCGCAGGTTGGCTGCTTTTGCCCATTCGTTTTCCGTAAGCTCAATGTCTCCGACGGCCCTGCGGCCCTTCACCTCAATACACCGCCTGATTTCAGCAGGGCGCCGTGACAGGAGGTCGAAACCCGGAGATCTTTCAAACCCGGCTAACTGAGCCAGTTCTGGCGTCGACACATCATCTACCCTGGCCCCCAGGGACTCCTCATGGACCCGCGCCACCTGCATGGCGATCCGTTCGATTTCCTGGTCGTGTCGTTCCTTATCCGCCGGGTCGGTGGAAGGCAGCACCAGGGCATGGGCCAGGAAAGCGATCTCGCCAACCTCTATGAGTTCCGGTTCCCGCCGCAGAATGGCTAATGCTCTCCCACGCTGAGCGGCAAGGCCACGCTGCTTCTTCTTCACACTATCCAGGGACCTCCTGGCAGTAGCATCTCCGGCATCCGCTCTCTCCCGAAGCTTGGCCCGCGATTGCAGCAGCTCCGCTTCCTGGTAGTCAAACCCCGCCATGAGAAAGGCCTCCCTGCTGTTCAGAGAGGCAATCAGTTGCTCGGCCTGCCCTCGGGCCATAGGGTGAACCACTGTCTCGTCCAGGTAGCTCCCGGCATGGAGGAGGGCCTGGGATATCTGCTCGTGAGATGGCAAGGCCAGAGGTGAAACATTGCTGGCAGGACGGAGCACCATGAGGAGTTCCACGGGGCACTCCCTTGGCTCGACATTGAGGCCCTGGCTTAATGCTACGAGGCGCATCTCCTGAACCTGGTCGGAGCGGAAGACTTCAGGAAACTCAGGATCAGCCCGGCGCACCGTGGATACCAGGGCCAGATGATAGATGTACGGTTCCGCGGCGTAGGGGTCAACAAAGGTTGCCCCTCGAAGGGCGTCGTGGGAAACACGCTCGCAGAAATAGTCGTTATAGCGGTCGAAGAAAGGCTCTCCTGGCCGCAGGAAGAGGACATTCTCCCCGTCCTGGGGCCTGTTGACTGTGAGCGGGATCCGGCGTCCGCCGGCGATTTCCGGCAGGGCCAGGGTCAACGGCAGGGGCAGCCGCTCCAGGTAAAACTGCCCGTTCAGGTCCCCTGCAATGCCCATTCCCTGTCGCTGCGCGGTCTTTTCCACAAAGCGGCGTACATATCCGGGGAGAAGGCGGTTGAACTGGTCTTTCTCCCGTTGCTCCAGGAGCGCAGGAAGCTGTGAGGCAACATCCCCGCCAAAACGGAGCTTTGAATCGGCCTCTTCGATAGCCTTCACCCGCTCCAGAGACGCTTGATTCTCCAGGATGGCAGATGCTTCATCGGCCTTGTCCTCGATTACTGCCCGCATGATAATCTCACTCAACGAGACACCCTGGAACAGCCGTCCAATGACATCAAAGACCTTGTCGCCGATTTCCGGCGTCCGCCGGATGCTCTCCAGTTTCCCCAGCACGGTCTTCAGCACCCGCCCTTCGCGTGTCTTGCCGGCTACCATGTTCACCAGGACTACAGGGTCGTGCGTCTGCTTGTAACGATGGATACGGCCGAAGCGCTGCTCAATGCGGGCGGGGTTCCAGGGTATATCGTAGTTGACCATTATCCAGCAGAATTGCAGGTTGATGCCCTCGCCGGCAGCGTCCGTTGCTACCATGAATCGGCAACGGCTGCGGAATTCCTCGACCTGGGATTCCCTCTCTTGATAAGCCAGACCACCGTGGATGTGGGCGATCTGGCCGGTGTAGCCCAGGGCTTCCAGCCGCCGCACCAGGAACTCCATGGTATCCCGATGCTCGGTGAAGATGAGCATCTTCTCGCCTTTGAAACGTTCATCCTGGAGCGTCTCACGCAGCTTCTCGAACTTGGAGTCCTCTCCCGCTTCATGTACCCGGCGGGCCAGGTCCAAGACCCGAGTGACCTGGAGTTTCTCTACCTGGAGTTCGGCCAGGTTGGTGGCGGGGGTGGCCGCCATGGCTTCCTGTTCGGCCGCGTCTCGCTGCTCCTGGCCATCTTCCGCCGCCTCGTCTTCGCTGGTCATGTCGTCTTCGATGTCCCGGACCTTGCGCCCAAGCTCCTCTTGCTGTGCCCGCAGCTCCCGTTCGGTCATTTCCTTTGCCACCATAGCCGCGATGTACTTGTCCAGGCGGTCGAGTCTTCTCACCAGGGATCGGAGCAAAGCCCAGGTGGAGCTGGCAGCCCGGCGCTGTAGCACGCTCATAGCCAGACTGGAAGCCGAACGGTTCAACATCCTGGCCCGGTTGTAATAGGTGCTGATGTACGAGGTCATCGCCTCGTAAAGCTCACTTTCAGCCGGCGTGAGTTCGTAGCTGACCGTGTTGCTCTCGCGAGTGGGGAAAATCCGCTGCCTGTCGAACTGGACCATTTCTTCCTTGGTGCGCCGCAGGAAATGAAGTGTCCTGGCCTGGGGAGGAAACTGGGAAAAGGCTGCCACAGTGCCAAGGAGGTTCGGTTCCAGCAGGCGCCACAGGGCATAGTAGGGAAACTCCTTGCCCATGTGCGGGGTAGCCGTCAACAGGAGCAGGTGCCGAGCATGCCATGGTAGCTGGCGTAGAGGATGTGGCTCCTGCAACGGTTCGGCCCCGGCAATCAGTTCAGCCAGCTTGTAGCGCTCGGTCGTTTCCCACGTGAGATCGGAGTTGCGGATAGCTGACAACTTGTGGGCCTCGTCGAAGACCACCAGGTCGTAGGGAGACGTTTGCAGGTCTGCCAGGCGCTCGAAGGCCTTACCACCTGCCAGCGTATCTAGGCTCACAATGGCCAGGTCGCTGCCCACGATGGCGAAAGGATTTTCGTCGCGGCAATCCCGGCCGGTCACCTCCCGGAATTGAAGGGAGAACAGGGTGCGCAACTCCCTTTTCCAGTTACCAACCAGGCCGGCCGGGGGCACGATGAGGACCCGCCTGATAAGTCGCCGATTCAACATCTCCCGGACATAAAGCCCTGTCATTATCGTCTTGCCGGCGCCGGCATCGTCTGCCAGGAGAAAGCGCAGCCTCGGCTGGGGAAGCATGTGCTGGTAGACGGCAATGATCTGGTGCGGCACGGGGTCTATCAGGGCGGTCTCCACGCCGAAGGCCGGGCTGAACAGGTGGCCGTAACGTAACCGTTCCCCTTCCACAAAAAGCCGCACCGTTTCACCTTCGGCCTGAAAGTCGGGCACGGCAGCCTCTGGCGCCGCCGCATAAGTCGCTCGAGTCTCGCCCACCGCCGGCTGTGGCGGCATGCCCCGAGGTGTAGCTTGAGGAACCGTTTCAGCGAGAGAGGCAAGGGCTTTGAGCGCCAGCCGGTTTGGCCGGGCCTGGCCGGTCTCCCACCGGCTGACAGTGACGAAGGTAACCCCCAGCCTTTCGGCGAGCTGGCTCTGTGTCAGGCCTAGCTGCCTCCTGAGCGTTCGAACCCATTCTGCCGCATTGGACTTCAAAGTTACCAAGTTCGGTCGCATCTCCCCAGGGTGTTTAACAGAGTATAAGCCATTTTAACACGAGAGCACAAGGGTCTGATTCCCGGTCATGCCGGGCAAAAATGTTTGTCGGTATTTGTTGTTCCGAAAATACCGGTACCACGGGCGTCCCCGCCTGTGGGGACAGAGTTTTTCATACTTCCTGGCGCTCAGGCGAGCATGGACGATTCATTGGTTTCGGTCAATTTGATGGCCAGCCGGCGGCTCGCGGCTACAGCATGCTGCGGCTCGGCGGCCACCAGAAGCGAGGGGACCTCGCCACTACCGCCGGCGCCAAAGACAGGTCCCGGTTGTGATACAATTGTGCTAAATGTAATGAATCGCCCATGCTCGCCGGCGAGCACCATCAAGCATGAAAAGCATGTTTTCACAGGCAGGGCCGCCTGTGGTACCGCTATTTTCGTAAACGATTACCGATCACCCTTCTTTCTCACCGGCCCTCTTCGGCGAAAGGACCCAAATTGGCCAGACATAAACTATTCACAATCACCTTGCTCGCCGCCCTCATGCTTGCTTCGACTGTCGCTGCGTGTAAGAAGACAGCCCCACCGGTCAACTGGGACCAGACGTTTTCCCCCCCGCCCCAGGTAACCCTGGCTTCCCCGGCGCCGGCAGGCTCCCCGGCGCCCGGCGTAACATCGGGCCCCGGCCAGACCGCCCCGCCGCCGGCGATGACGCCTGCAGGCTCCGGTCCAGGGCAGGCAGTTGCCCCGGTCACCCCTCTGCCAACCCGGCCGGCGGTGACTCCGCCCCCGCTGCCCCCGCCTCCTACCGCTTCTCCCGGACAGGTCACGCAGCCATCGCCGGCGCCCACGGCACGGCTGACGCCCCCGCCCGCCCCCAGGCCGACGTCCAGCAAGGTGAGCAGCAGCCTGTATTTCTTGATGCATTTGCGGGGCAGTCCGCAGGTTAACCAGATACCGGAGATCAAGAGGCTGCTGGACGGGGTCGAGCAACAAGGCGGGGTAGAGGTAGCCGTTCGAATCGAGCCCGCCCTGGATGACGAACGCATGGCTTCCCTGGAAAAGCAAGTTGCCGGGCTCAGGTTCAAACGGATCGACGGCAGGATCGTCCAGACAGGAAGCGCCACTTACGAGGCGACCGTACCATTCGACCAGCTCACCCCGCTTGCCGGTTTGCCGGAAGTCGTGTCCGTCAATCCGGCTCCTGGTGTCCGTTCCGCGCTGGTGGCCCTCGGGCATTGATCTGAATGGAAATCTTATCTGGCATATGTCATAATTCAGGCATCATGACCGGAGCGGTTCTGTCGTGGCGACCGCCGCATGGGTACGACAGGCTTTCCAGCCTGTCGCTGCAGGCTGGAAAGCCTGCAGTACCGGCGTAGCGAAGCAATCCCGTTCTGGCGTATTCAAGGCAGGACTAGTCTTCTTGGCTCGCAAGCTTTCCGACATTGTCGTTTTGATTAAAGGGGCGGGCGAAATGGCCAGCGCGGTGGCCCATCGCCTGGCGCGGGCCAACTTCAAGATATGCCTGACCGAGATATCCGCGCCCACAGCCGTTACTCGTACCGTAACCTTCAGCGAAGCGGTATATGACGGCCAGAAGACGGTAGAAAATATTGCCGCCAGGCGTGTCGGTTCCCTGGCCGAAATCCGGGAAGCCTGGGAGCAGAAGACCATTCCCGTTATCGTCGACCCGGCGGCTTCCATAAGGGTCCAACTGAAACCGGACGTCGTCGTGGACGCCAGGATGCTGAAGGTCAATGCCGGCACCCGGATAGATGAAGCGCCCCTGGTGATAGGCCTGGGGCCGGGTTTCACTGCGGGTGGGGACGTCCACGTGGTGATCGAGACCAATCACAGCGAAAACCTGGGCAGGGTCATCCTGGAGGGAGGCGCCGAAAAGAACACCGGCATCCCGGTCAATATTGGCGGCTATACCTTCGAAAGGGCGGTCCATGCGCCCGGCAATGGCGTTTTCAGGTCCGCCTTCCAGATAGGCGACCGGATAGCCAGGGGCGAGGTGATCGCCAGGGTCGACGGCCAGCCGGTGCGGGCGGAAATTGATGGCGTCATCAGGGCGCTCTTCCGCAACGGCGTCAATGTCCAGAGTGGGACCAAGGTTGCTGAAGTCGACCCAGCCGGTACGCGTGACATATGTTTTGTCATCCGGGACCGGATGAGGGCCATCGGCGGAGGCGTCCTGGAAGCGATCTTAATGAAGTTTAATAATTAATGAAAATTCACCTCGAAGAAGGCAATTTCACCATCAGGGTCAGAATCGAAGCCCCATTCACGTCGGGGAACGGCCTGCCCAGGAAGGAGATGGACCTGGGGTCCAGCAGCGCCACGGTCAAGCACCTCTTGTCCGAACTCACCTCGAACTACAGGTTCGCCGGCAGGTTTCCGGTGCGCCTTCTCGATCGCCATGGCAGCGAAGTGAGCCACGACTATGGCGTTTCGGTCAACGGGGTCGAATATGAATTGCTGCCTGAGCGGCTGGATACAGCTCTCAAACGCGGAGACGAGGTGGAAATAACCATGGTAATGCTGGGAGGGGGATAAGCTATGCACATTAATCTCAAATCCAACTTCGAAGTCGCCGGCATTTTTGAGGCCGGCTACGTTGACCTGCCCGGCAACGGTTTTACCCTGCGACAACTGCTCGATGAGCTTTCGCGGCGCAGCCAGGGGACGATGGAGATCATCAGGCCCAGGACACGGGAGGTAAACCCGGAAGATTTCACCGTGCTGGTTAACGGGCGGGAATACCCCTTTTTGCCACAGAGACTGGATACCGCCCTGAACGATGGCGATACTGTGGAAGTCATGATCACCGTCCTCGGCGGTGGGTAGTCCCTACCTTGTCCCCTCTCCCTTGACGGGAGAGGGTCAGGGTGAGGGCGTTTTATTGGAGGTAAGTTCAATGCCAGACGTTTTTGAAGAAATCGTAAAAATAAAAAGGGAAGGCGGCGAGGCAGCCCTGGCCACCATAGTGGTAACCAGGGGGTCTACGCCCCGGGAACAGGGATCGAAGATGCTGATCAAGAAAGACGGAACAGTTATCGGCTCGGTTGGCGGCGGATGCACCGAGGCCGAGGTCTGGCAGGAAGCGATGAAGGTGATCGAGGAGGGCAAGCCAAAGGTAATGCACTTCGACATGACCGGGCGAAATGCCGAGGAGGAGGGGATGATCTGCGGCGGCACCATGGACGTGTACCTGGAGCCTATTATCGCCCATCCGGTAGTCTATATTTTCGGCGGCGGGCATATTTCCGTGCCGATTTCTAAGATAGCCGGCATAGCTGGCTTTGACGTGGT
>CAZFEA010000196.1:0-6786 GCA_964518085.1 uncultured Dehalococcoidia bacterium | reverse complement strand
CCGGCGCCCCGGAGGACCACCCCTGCCCCCAGGGCCAAAACACCGGCGGCCAAGGCCAAACCGGCCTGGGAGACAAAGTGGGAAAATGCCCTCGCCGAGGCAAAGAAAGAGGGTGAAGTCATTGTTTATTCCAACTGGGGACCCCAGGTAAGGGATGCCCTGAAACCTTTTGCCGATAAGTACGGTATCAAGCTGGAGTTTGTCGCCGCCGGTCGCGGCGCCGAGACGGTGGCAAAAGTGACCTCGGAGATGGCGGCGGGCATATACACCGTCGACCTCATCGGCAGCGGTTCCACCACGCTGGTCTTTCAGGCGAAGCCGGCGGGTATACTGGCGCCGCTTGAGCCGCTGCTGGTACTGCCCGAGGTGCTGGATACCAGCAAATGGCGGGGAAATGAGTTGCCGTTCTTGGAGAAGGACAAAGTTTCCCTGGGCATGAGCTTCCGCATTACCAACAACGTGGTGGTGAATACGGAGGTGATCAAACCGGGTGAGATTACCTCGGTGAAGGACCTGCTGAAGCCGAAGTATAAGGGCATGGTGAGCATCAACGACCCTTCCGTTGGAGGATCCGGCAATGGCGTCCTGGCCAGTCTCGGCTTTTTTGAATGGAAGAGCCAGGACCAGGCCCTCAAGTTCCTCAAAGATTTGATCGCCAATGGGTCCCCGGTGGTACGGGATAACCGGCTCCAGGTGGAGTGGGCGGCGCAGAAAAAATATCCCATTGCCTTCGGCGCCCACGCCGATAGCCTGGCCACCTTCGTGAGGGCGGGAGCGCAGTTGGCGGCGGTGGTGACCCAAGAAGGCGCCCCGGCGTCGCCGGGTTCCGGCGCGGTGGCTGTGGCGCGGCAACAGGCCAATCCCGCCGCCACCGTGGTCTTTCTCAACTGGCTGTTGAGCCGGGAGGGCCAGACTGCCTTTGTCAAGGGGACCGGTTCTCCGGTGACCAGACTTGACGCGCCCCTGGAGGGGATTGAACCCATTTTCATTCCGCCGCCGGCGCAAAAGGTCTATGCCCAGACTGAGGAGTACATCGCTTTTCAGGGTAGCATAACCAAAGCGGTCAAACCGATAATCGAGGCTGCCAAATAGGTGCCTGTCTTGCGGGGAATCCTTTGCTGGCGAAGGGTTTTCGGTACGACAGGCTTTCCAGCCTGTCGCGGGGCACGCGTCCGCCTGAGGCGGATGCCGCTACGGGTTGTTTAGAAACGTTGTCTTACAGGCGGGGACGCCTGTGGTACCGGCAAGAAGGAGACGGAATTGAAAAAACTATGGCAGCTAACGCTGATAGTAACTTTGTTCACGGTGATTGGCGTGGCCTGCGCCCCCGCCGCACCGCCGACAGCGGCGCCCACCGCGCCGCCCGCCCCCGCGGTCACCAAGGCGCCATCGCCCGCGGCGACCGCGCCGCCAACACGCCGGCCTACTGCTCCGCCAAAGCCGGCAATCACCAAGCCGCCGGCGGTCAAGGCTCCGTCAAAACCTCAGTGGCAACAGGAATGGGACAAGACTGTCGAGGCCGCCAAGAAGGAAGGGACGGTCATGATCTATTCCACGCCCAGCGGCGAGGTTCTGAGGGTCCTGGCGGATGCTTTCGAAGGAAAGTTTGGCATAAAGGTCGAGTTCGTCAACGGGCGCGGCGAAGAACTGACCCAGAGGATGCAGGCCGAGAAGGCCGGCGGTCGCAATATGGCCGACGTTGTCATGTCCGGAGGCACCACCACCCTGACAGTGATGAAACCCCGGGGACTCCTGGACAGCTTTGACGGCAAGCTCCTGCTTCCGGAGGTTACCGACCCCAAAGCGTGGCTCGGCGACGAGCTTCCATTTGTAGACAAGGACCACACCAGCGTGGCCATGATGGCTACTTACCAGCGCTATGTGATGCTCAACACCGACCTGGTGCCCAACGCAAAAGAGATAACTTCGTACAGGGACCTGCTCAATCCCAAGTGGAAAGGCAAGATGACCATAAACGATCCGACGGTAACCGGCACCGGCAACGCCTTTTTCGCCATGCTGTCCTTCAACGTATGGAATGAGAAAGAGATGCTGGATTTTATGCGCAAGTTCGTCGCCCAGCAACCTGCGGTTACCAGGGACAGAAGAATCCAGGGTGAATGGGTGGCCAGGGGCAAGTATCCCGTGAGCGTTGCCACCAACATGCAGACGGCCATTGACTTTATCCGGCTCGGCTCTCCCATCGCTTTCGCCGATGTGAAAGAAGGCGGCAAGGTCGGCGCCGGCGCCGGTGGCATGGCGCTGCCGGCGACGCCAGCCCATCCTAACGCCTCCAGGGTCTTCGCCAACTGGTTGTTGACCAAAGAAGGGCAGGACCTGTTCGTCAAGGCATATGGCAGTCCCAGCAGCCGGAAGGACGCCACCACGGAAGGCATTCCGCCTGAGATGGTGGTCCAGCCGGGGGATAAGTTCTATTTCGATACCGAGGAGGACACCCTTTACCGGAAGAAAGTCGGCCAGTTTGCCAAAGAAATCTTCGCCCCTGTGCTTACTAAATAGCCGGGCGCGTCGGTCCGTCAACAATGTTGAGGAAAAACATGAAAAAGATATTTGTTTCGGTGGCAGTTGCGCCGCTGTTCGCGGCGCTGGTAGCCTGCGCCCCCGCCCCCCCGCCGACAGCGGCGCCCACCGCGCCGCCGGCCCCCGCGGTCACCAAGCCGCAATGGCAACAGGAGTGGGACAAGACGGTGGCGGCAGCCAGGAAGGAAGGATCGGTGATGGTCTATTCCACCCCGAGCGGCGCAGTGCTCAGGGTCCTGGCGGAGGCCTTTGAGAAAAAATTCGGCATAAAGGTGGAGTTTGTCAATGGGCGCGGGGAAGAGCTAACCCAGAGAATGCAGTCTGAGAAGGCCGGCGGTATAAACGTGGTAGACGTTATCATGTCCGGCGGCACCACCACCCAGACAGTTATGAAACCACGAGGCCTCCTGGGCAAGTTTGATGACGTTCTCATACTCCCCGAGGTTACCGACCCCAAAGCCTGGATGGGCGACGCCGTTCCATACGTTGACAGGAAAGACCACACCGCCATGGCCATGCTGGCTACTTACCAGCGCTATCTCATGCGCAACACGGACCTGGTGCCCGGGGAAAAGGACCTGACCTCCTACAAAGATTTGCTCAATCCCAGGTGGAAGGGCAAGATAACCGTAAACGACCCGACGGTGGCCGGCACCGGCAGCGGCTTTTTCGCCATGTTGCTCTACGATGTATGGAACGAGGAAGAGGGCAAAGAGTTTATGCGCCAGTTCGTCGCCCAGGGCCCCGCGGTTACCAGGGACCGGAGGCTCCAGGGTGAGTGGCTGGCCAGGGGTAAGTATGCCCTGAGCGCGGCTACCAACATGCAGACGGCTATAGACTTTATCAGGCTCGGTTCCCCCATCGCTTTCGTTGACGTTAAGGAAGGGGGCAAGGTAGGCGCCGGCGCCGGCGGCCTGGCGGTACCGTCGACGCCGGCCCATCCCAATGCTTCGAAGGTATATGTTAACTGGTTGTTGGGCAAAGAGGGGCACAACCTGTTCGTCAGGACTTACGGCAGTCCCGGAAGCCGGAAGGACGCCACCACCGAGGGCATTCCGCCTGAGATGGTGGTTCAGCCGGGGGACAAGTTCTATTTCGATAGCGAGGAGGACATTGACCACCGGAGGAAGGCCGCTCAGATTGCCAAAGAAATCTTTGCCCCTGTATTGAAATAAGTCAATGAACGGCGCACCGTGGCCGGGGGAGCAATCTCGCCTGGCCACGGCCGCGGGAAAGGAAGTGTCCGATGATAAGTGCCAGTGAAAGGGCGGCGCAAAAGCTCAGGGACGGGCTGGTTGAAAAGGTATTCAATGTTGGCATAGGGTTCAGAATTGTGATAGGAGACGACGACTCAGGCAGGGCCAGGGTCAATATCAAGCTCGATAACCAGGGCCCGGCCGATGAGGTGGTTGTTACCCAGGGCATCAGGGTCTTTGTTAACCCGGACGCGGCCGGGCAACTGGCAAACTTCGAGATTGATTACGTTGATTGGCCGGCGCCGACCTTCTTCCTGAGACCCGCTGCCAAGACAGGCGAGAGGCTGTCGGAAAGTGGCGCCGGCGCCGGTCGCTTCACCGATCTGGACCTGAAGATTAAGTCGGAGGACAACCATGTACAAAAAGACGTTTCGATTTCTGGGCCTGTTGCTGGGCGCAATGATCGTCCTGGGCGCCTGCGCCCCCGCCCCGGTAGCGCCAGAGCCGGCAAAGCCGGCGCCGCAACAGCAGGCAGCGCCGGTCAAGGCCCAACTGGGCGAGTGGGACCAAACCGTGGCCGCGGCAAGAAAAGAAGGGAAGGTAACGCTGTACACCTCGTTGAGTTTGGGCATGCGGGCGGCCATGAGCGAAATCCTTGAGCAGAAGTATGGCGTGCAGTTGGAGATGGTGTCCGGACGCACCACAGAGGTAATCGCCAAGATGACCGCCGAGAAACGCGCCGGGCTGCACCTGGCCGACGTCTTCATCGCCGGCGCCTCCAGCCAGTTGACGGTGAAATCAAACGGGCTGTCGCAGCCCATGGATCCGGCTTTGATGCTGCCCGAAGTGCTGGACAAGAAACTTTGGACCGACAACGACATACTATTCCTGGATAAGGACAGGGTGGTGGTTATCTTTGCCCAGCAGGTCAATGCGCCCCTTATGATAAACACCGACCTGGTGTCACCCCCGGTCCAGACTGTCAGGGAGCTGCTGGAGCCAAAGTGGAAGGGGAAGATCGTGATGATGGACCCGACGCGGTCGGGCGCGGGCAACCTGTTCTCACTGGTGGCAGGCGAGCTCCACGGCCACGATTTTCTCCGGGCCCTGGCCAAGCAGGAGCCGGCCATCGCCACCGACTATCGCAGCCATGTCGAGTGGGTCGCCAGGGGTAAGTACCCGATTGGCACCGGACCGAACCCGGAGAACGTCCAGGAGTTCCTCAATGCGAAAGCGCCGATAACGGTGGTGGTGCCCACGGACCTGCGCTTCGTTTCGGCCACCAACGGGCTGATGTCGATGATCGCCCAGCCCGCCCACCCCAATGCGGCCAGGGTGTTTGTCAACTGGATGTTGTCCAAAGAGGGGCAAACGGTCTTTGTCAAGGGCGTGGGTACCCAGAGCCGCAGGATAGACGTGACCACGGAGTATACCTTGCCGGGGCGGGTGGCCCAGCCTGGGGTCAAATACTTCGCGACCGAATCGGAAGAACTGGCTAAGAAGAGGTTCGACTATATGACACTGGGAAAGGAAATCTTCGGCAGGTATCTGAAGTAAAAGTAAAAATTAGGTATTTCCACGCTTGACATAAATTGGCCCTGCAAGTAGTATTGAGGCATGCTTATTCACGGGAGGTACAAGCACATGCGATCCGGGCTTATCAAGTCCTTAGTAAATCTTTCGCTAGCATTAGCGGTCATTGCCGCTTTGTTACTGGGTCCATCCGGGCCTTTGACCGGGACAGGACCGGCGCAGGCCAAGAACGGCCATGCAGCCGAGGAAATCCTGGTGAAATTCACCCCGACCACCTCGGATGCGGACCAGGAGGAGTTGCACCTGAAGCACGGCGGCAAAGTCATTGAAGTTATTCCACAGTTGGGAGTGGTGGTAGTCAAGGTTAAGGCCGGTGAAGAAGAGGCCAAGAAGCGGGCTTACAAGGAAGAGAAGAAAGTAGAGTTTGCTGAACTCAACTACGAAATGTCTGTTGTGGCCACTCCGGATGACCCTTATTTTGCCAGTCAGTGGGGCATGACCAGGATACAGGCGCCGGAAGCCTGGGATACCGCCACCGGCGTCACCGCGTCCGGGCAAAAAATGAAGATCGCCGTTCTCGATACCGGGATCGACCAGGACCACGAAGACCTCAAGGCCAAGATTGTAGCCAACAGGAACTTCACCCGCAGCAGGACCGTGGATGACAAGTACGGACACGGCACCCATGTGGCGGGCATCGCCGCCGCGGTCACCAACAATGCCAAAGGGGTGGCCGGCGTTGGCTATAATGCCGACCTTATGAACGTCAAGGTCCTGGGCGACAATGGCACGGGCTTCACGAGCTGGGTAGCCAGCGGCATCACCTGGGCAGCCGACAACGGGGCCAGGGTTATCAACCTGAGTCTGGGATCGACATCGTCTTCGACCACATTACAGAATGCCGTTTCTTATGCTTCGAACAAAGGCGTGGTGATCGTAGCCGCGGCAGGCAACAGCAATACCAGCGCCATGTTCTATCCCGCAGCCTACGAGCCGGTTATCGCCGTTGCCGCCACCAACGCCGCCGATGGCAAGGCCAGCTTCTCCAACTATGGCGACTGGGTGGATATTGCCGCACCCGGCGTGGACATCTACTCAACCATGCCAAATCACAAGAACACGATTGGACCGAGAGACTACGGAAGCCTCAGCGGTACCTCGATGGCCAGTCCCCACGTGGCCGGCGTGGCCGCGCTGGTGGCAGCCAAATATCCGGAGCTGGGCAATGCGGAGATCAAAGCGCGGGTCCTCGGCTCAACCGACCCAACCAGCGGCTTCACCACGGCCATCGGCCGGGTGAACGCGTACAAAGCGGTCAACTAGCTTTTGAGTTATTGGGTCGCAAGATCAAAAAGGAGTTCACGGCAAAACGCCGTGAACTCCTTTTTTGTTTGACAGGTATCTACCAATCCCATAGAATAGTTGACATAAGAATCAGCCATGCCCCCTTGCCAGGGGGCACCATCAAGGATGAAAATGGCCTGTCATCGCGAGGAGACCCAGTTTACCTCCCCCT
>CAZFEA010000195.1:0-6810 GCA_964518085.1 uncultured Dehalococcoidia bacterium | reverse complement strand
GTAACTATCGCGGCCGGCGGATTACCGACAATAGCTTTTTGGAGGCATGGTGCCATGCCTGGCGTCAGAGGGCCTGGCGCAAAATCTTAGTCTGTCCGTTTCCATTCCGGGCAGTCTTCCAGTTGCTCGAAGCCGCAGGCCAGGTCCACGCCCAGGATGTCGTACCAGTTGGGCTCGGCGCAGGCCAGCCTGGCCGGGTGAGTTGGGTTGCTGTTGAAGTGCTGGACGACGACGCCGCCGGCCAGGATCGGAGACAGGATTAAGTCCTCCGGTCCCCAATCATGCCGGACGCCATTGATCACCGTGTAGCCCCGTCCCTCCAGGACGAAATGCACCCGTCCCCCCTGGAATTTCTGCTTGCCGGAGCGGCTGCCCGGCGGCAGTTCATGCGTCCAGAAGAGGACCGACTTCATGGCCACGTCGTTGAAAGACGGATGGATGTACCACCGGTAGATGCCCATGCGGTTGGTCTCCAGGGGCTGGTCCTTCTCCTGGATCACCCAGCGGGCCTTGCTCATGGTCACGCGCCAGCGGTTGCGGCGCAGGAAAATGTCATCCAGCAGCGTCTTCGGCGGACCATCGAACTCGATGGGATAGCCCTCGAGCAGCGATTGCTCGGGCACGAAGTCTTCGGGCCGGCTGAACTCCTTCTTCACGTCCCCCCGCCAGTCGGGGGAGTTGGTGACCTGCCTGGTCTCGTTGGCGGTGGCTTCCATGAAGGGCCAGAACATGAGGACCAGTTGCCCGCAGGGCTCGCCCTGGTCCAGGTTGAAATGCTCGTGGGCGTTCTCGGTGCGGGTTACCGGCAGTAGCTCCAGGTCGCCTTTTTGCCAGTCGAGGGGCATGCCGTTATTGATGGTCCTGCCTCTTCCTTCCAGGCAGTAGAGGAGCCTTCCCCCGCCGCGATGGGTATGCTGGCCGCGGCGGATCTTTTGCTGGTTCATTCGGGAGATGTTCCAGCCGGAGACGGCCAGTTCCGGCCAGTTGCTGACATGGCAGTAGCTCCGGCCGTAACCATGGCGGCTGAGCTGCATGGGTATGTCCTGGGCCTTCAGGAGGACTTTTCCTTCCCTCCGCTGGCGGTTCACCTCGAGGTTAAAAGCCAATAGGGCATCGTAGGGGTCGATGGTTGGCTCGGCTTCCCTACGGCGCTCTGCCATTCTTTCCATGCAGGGTCCTCCTCGGAACATTATAATAGCAGAGGGTTATCTTGTGTTCAAGGAGCGAACGGAGAAGACAGAATACAGAATACAGAAGTCAGAAGTCAGAAGGGGGGACGGGGCTTCTATCTTCTGTCTTCTCATTCGTGTGTATTCGTGGTTAAACCAAAGTCATGAAGAATAAGAATAATGTCTCACAGGCACGGAGGCCTGTGCCACCCGATTGTCTTCCAGATGAGTAGTAGCATAGTCCAGACTTCTTGCCAGCTTTGCAGCGGCGGCTGCGGGCTGAACCTGCATGTCGAAGGGGGACGGCTGACCAGGGTTTCCGGCATGAAAGAGCACCCCGTCAATGAGGGCCGGCTATGCCCCAAGGCCCTCGCTATCCCAGAACTGCTCTATTCCCCGGAACGGATCACCTATCCGATGAAAAGGAAAGGCGACGAGTGGCGGCGGACCACCTGGGACGAGGCCATGGACATGATCGCCGGCAGGCTGCGCCGGATCAAGGACGAAAGCGGCCCCCGGTCTCTGGCGGTGGCCTTCGGCATGTCCTTCCTGACCCAGGGCATCGCCAGCATCGAATTGATCCGGCGCTTTACCGACGTCTACGGCAGCCCCAACGTTTTTTCCGTGGACAGCATGTGCTTCCGGAGCCGGCTCATCGGCTACATCCTCACCGGGGGCAAATTCTACGTCGCCGACCCGGAGAACGCGCGCTGCATTGTGGTCTGGGGCAGCAACCCCGAGGCCTCGTGCCCGCCGGTGGCCTGGCGGATCAACAAAGCCCTGAAGCGCGGCGCCAAACTCATCGTTATCGACCCGCGGCGCATTCCCATGGCTGCCCGGGCCGGTGTCTTCCTGCAGCCGCGTCCCGGTTCGGACGGGGCCCTGGCGCTGGGGCTGATCAATACTATCATCGCCGAAGGGCTTTACGACAGGCAGTTCGTTTCGCGCTGGACGACGGGATTCGAAGATCTGGAGGAGCGTGCCCGGGCTTTCGGTCTGGAAAAGGTGGAGCGATTGACCGGCATTCCCGCCGGAGACATAAGAGCGGCGGCGAGGCTGTTCGCCACGGAGAGACCGGCCTGTATCGTCCAGGGCACCAATACCCTGGACCAGCAGCCCAGCGGCATGCAGAACTCCCGGGCGGTGGCCATCCTCCAGGCCCTGACGGGGAACCTGGACTCGCCCGGCGGTTTCATCTCGCCGCCGCGTTTGGGCATGCGTTCGCTGCGGCTTCCGCAACTGGTTTCGGCGCCTCCCCTGGGACAGGACCGTTTTCCGCTGTTCTATGAGGTGATGGGCCGCAATTTCGGGGAGTGCCAGAGCATGCTGCTGCCGGACGCCATTCTCAGCGGCTCTCCCTATCCCATCAAGGCTATGATCGTCTCCGCCTCCAACCCCGTCTTGACCTGGCCCGAGTCGGACAAGGTACGCCGGGCGCTGGGGAAGCTCGACTTCCTGGTGGTGATGGACATGTTCATGACCGATACCGCCCGACTGGCGGACCTGGTGCTGCCGGCGGCCAGCTTCGCCGAAAGACTGAACATTGTGGACATGTTTCGCATTTCGCCGGGACTGCCCTACCTCATGCTGCGGCAGCCGGCGTTACAGGTGGGCGAGTGCCGTTCCGACCTGGACTTCTGGCTGGAGCTGGCCCGGAGGATGGGCTTCGGAGAATACTTCCCCTGGGATAGCCTGGAGGAGGCTTTTGATTTCATGCTGGAGCCCTCGGGACTGAGCGTGAGCAAGCTGAGAGAGCAGCCGGAGGGCCTCTTCTACGGCCGGACGAAATATCGCGACTATGAGGAAAGGGGCTTTCGCACCCCTTCGGGAAGGGTAGAGCTGTCTGCCGGAAAGCTGGGGGCGGGGGAATCGGTACCTGTGCACCGCGAGCCATCGGAAAGTCCCGTTGTTAACCCGGGGCTGGCCCGCGATTTCCCCCTGGTTTTGACCACCGGGGCGCGTCATATTGCCTATCTCCATTCCCAGTTCCGGCACTTCAGCCGTCTCAGAAAGCTGCTGCCCGCTCCGGCGGCTGAAATGGGTCCCCAGACTGCTGCCGCCGCCGGGGTTATTGATGGGGAAAGAGCAGTACTTGAAACACGCCGGGGGCGGATAGAAGTTAACGTAAAAGTCAGCCAGGGGATGAAGCCCGGCGTGGTCCAGATGTCTCACGGCTGGTCCGAGGCCAACGTAAATCTGCTCACTTCGCTCAGGCCGGGTGATCCTATAACCGGCAACCCCGAGCTTAAAGCCCTGCTGTGCCGCCTGAGAAAACCGTAGCGGCACGCTGCAGCGTGCCGGCGGGGTGTAGCAGCACGTTGCATGTGCGGTGGTATGGGATTGGTGTTGTCGGCGCAACGTCCATGTGCCGGCGGGGTGTAGCAGCAGGTTGCACGTGCGGGTGGGGCTGTCGGTAGCCGCGAGCCGCTGGCTCGCCCTTGCTTGCCCGATGATACGAATGAGTCCCCCGGTGGGTCCGCATGCCAACTGCGATGCCCCATCCGCCTGCATGTTTGACCCATCCTGCGTAGAGCCTGTCGAAGTGTCTTTCGTTCTGCCCGAAATCGATGCTGGCGCCGTGGGAATTCCATTTTTGGGCCGTCTCCGTGTTTGTGGCGGGCGAGTCGCACCCCACGCCAACCCGCCGCCCCACCCGTGGCTCGCCCCTGCAGGGGGCCGTTTCCACAAATTGACAAAGCAGCTAGATTTGGATATGCTTTTAACGGTGCGGGCCGCTAGCTCAACTGGTAGAGCAATTGACTCTTAATCAATAGGTTCAGGGTTCGAGCCCCTGGCGGCTCAGTTTGTATCTGCAAAAATTTCCCCCGGGGCATCTCCAGCTTGGCCGCGCCCGCCCGCGGAATTTTAGGAATTTTGTTTGATGCCCGTGAAGGGTATTTTCTCGCCGTTTTACCGCATTTTTGCAATTATTGAAGGGGCGGAATTTCGGGTAATTTTCGGTGTTCTAGATGTTGTGGTCCCGGACGGGGGTGATCAGATACGAAGCGAAAAGTCTGGCCTGAGCATGGGTCAAGATTGCCCGGACATGGGTGGAACCAGGTGTGGGCGTTCTCTGGCCCCCGATCAATAGCGTCGGTGGTGATTCGGACCCTCGGAGTAAGTCCCTCGACGAGTACCAGATCCTGCTTCACCGGATCAACTCTCAGTCCCAGGGCTTCCAGCCCCTGGGCGCCCAGCAGTCTGTCGCCGTCAATCACCACGATCACCCCGCCGGTGCGGTTCTTGAAAGTCATCGCCGCCAGGCCCAGCGGTGCGCGTCTCTTCGGTTGCCCCCGGCCGCTGTCTATCTCGGCCTTATGGCGCGACCGCATGATCCCGACATTCCTGGCGTCTTCCTCGGTTACGAGCGAATAAGTAGCGCCGGTATCCACCAGCAAGGGAATCTCCTTGATCCCCTTCTCGCCCCGGAGTACAACCTTGACGGTGAACTGCCCCATGGAAGATCTCCTGGCGTATTATACACTGATCTCTTTCGCCGGCAGGGATCGAGGCGGGGGACTATTTGATCTGCGGGCCGGTGGGGGAGTTTGAAGGTGGAAAGCTATACATCGTGCGGGAGGGGGATCGGGTTACAGCCAGGGAGGTTGGCCGGATGGGTGAGGCCGAGCTGACCGCCCGGGTGCTCCTGGTCTACCGCCTGCGGGCGATATAGCCCTCGCGTGCTATAATGAGACATGGACATGCTGAAGGATATCGCGGTCAGAGAAATCATCCTGGCGGTGGATGTGATCATAGAACCGGACGAGCCGGGGTTTCATGCTTACGCGCCGGCGTTCAAGGGGTTGCACATGGGAGGGGACACCAGAGAAGAAGCCCTGGCGAACGCCCGGGATGCCATCATTGCCTACATCGAGTCTTATGTTAAGCACGGTGAACCGATACCCGTAGGACCATCGAAGGAACTCAAAACCGCCAGGCTCGCCCAGGGCGCCACTCACCACGTCGAGCGGGTAACATTGGTCCTGCCCTGACCATGAGCTATTCGCGCGAGGCCTGGTCCCAGCTCAAGAACCTCAAGTGTGATGATATTATCGGCGCCCTGGAAAAAGATGGCTGGCGGCAGGACCGGCAACGCGGTTCGGCCAGGGTTTACTATCACTCAAGCGGTCGCCGGGTAAGCATCCACTACCATCCTAAAAAGACCTATGGGCGGAAATTGCTCAAAGAAGTGCTGGATGACATCGGCTGGACCGAAGCTGACCTCCGGCGCCTGAAGCTGATAAGGTAGGTTAAAGTAGGTTCTTGTCCAGGCGCCAGGACTATTCTCTTATTTTCTCGGACGGTTTTTCTTTCTACCAGGCTTAAGCGCCGGCCCGACATAGTTCAGCTTCCACCAGACCTGTCCCCGGTATCTGATCTCCACCCTCCGCGCCCAGGGCGGCGATCTCCGCTCCCGGGGTTGTCTGCAGCCGCCACAAAGAAATCCCCCGCGGTTTCGGGGCATGAAAAGGAAGGACCTGGGCCCTGCTCAGGATTCCCTGCGCCGGGGTAGAATTATAGATACGAATTATCGATTGAGGTCGGTTGCTTCGAATGCCACACTGGATTACAGGGTACCTGCAGACCCCGGCGGGAACGGTCCCCCGGGTTTCCGGCAGGCTCAAAACCCGCGACATTCTTGGATTCTGGCGGATGAGGTGGAAGATCGGCCGGATGAATTATAAGGTTCAACCGGGACTGTACGCCATCGGTGAACCGGATGCCACGTCTCCGGTGCTCGTTTCGGCAAACTACAAGATGAGCTTCGATATCTTGCGCCGGGACGTGGAGGGATATGACGCATGGCTGCTGGTGGTGGATACCAGGGGCATAAATGTTTGGTGCGCATCAGGCAAGGGGACTTTCTGTGCCGGGGAAATCCTTTATTGCCTCAGGACTTCCCGGCTGGACAGAATTCTGTCGAAGGGGACAATAGTTTTGCCGCAACTTTGTGCTACTGGCGTTAAACGGCATGAGGTCCAGAAACAGTCCGGTTTTCGAGTTATTTTCGGACCCGTCAGGACGAAGGACCTTCCTGCCTTTATGGATGGGGGCATGCAGGCCACCCAGTCTATGCGCCAGGTGCAGTTCAGGGTAATGGACAGACTGGTGCTCACTCCTGCTGAGGTGGTCTGGTCCCTGAAGTACTTGTTCTTGATGCTAGCTGTGCTTTTTGGTGTGGGTGGGGCGAGTTGGTCCGGTTTCTCTTTGCCCCAGGCCCTGCAGGCCGTATCTGCGTTCGCCCCGGCGCTGCTGGGCGGCGTCCTCACTGGAACGGTGGTTATGCCCGTGCTTCTTCCCTGGATACCAGGACGCGCTTTTTCGGTGAAGGGCTGCCTGGCTGGCCTGGCCTGGGCGTTGCCTGTGGCGCTGACCCGTGCGCCTTTCCTGGTTCCGCAAGATTCCTGGAACATGCTTGAGCTGGCTGGCGTCTTGCTGCTGGTACCGGCGATTTCGGCATTCTTTGCGCTGAACTTCACGGGATCTACCCCGTTGACCTCGCTGTCGGCGGTGCGAAAAGAGGTGCGTGCCGCCTTGCCATTCATCATCGCGTTTGTTATCATCGGAGGCGCAGCCCTGGCCCTGGGTTTGCAAACGGCCTCAACGGCTTAGGAGGAGAGGTTTACCTTGGCGGTAATCT
>CAZFEA010000194.1:0-6827 GCA_964518085.1 uncultured Dehalococcoidia bacterium | reverse complement strand
TACCCATCCCGGCTCATGCCGAGGCGGTGCTGGTCGGCTGGCTGCCGAAAGGTGAACTGATGGAAGAAGGTCCCTTTGGCGAGTTCACCGGCTATTATGCCAGCAAGGGACGCCCGGCGCCGATTATCCGGGTGGAGAGAATTTACCACCGCAGCCATCCGGTCGTGGTCGGCTCCTGTAATTCCATCCCGCCCCATGAGGACTCCTACTTTCATTGTGTGATGCGCAGCACAGTCATCTGGAGCGAGCTGCTGCGGGCCGGCATACCTGACTTAAAAGGGGTCTGGCTCAACAACGTGGGGCTGCGGCAACTCATTATCGTTTCCATCAAACAGAGATATGCCGGGCATGCCAAACAGGCGGCCCTGATCGCCTGCCAGAGCACTGTTGGCGCCTACATGGGCCGCTATGTGGTGGTGGTGGATGAGGACATCGACCCCACCAATACCACCGATGTCCTGTGGGCCATTTGTACCCGCTCCGACCCGGAAAAGGATATCGACATCCTGCGCCGCTGCTGGAGTACGCCGCTGGACCCCATAATCCGCAAGCCGGCTACGGCCATGATGAACTCCCGGGCCATCATCGACGCCTGCAAGCCATTCGAGTGGAAGGACGAGTTCCCCAGGGAAATCACCATCGGCAAGGAACTCGAAGACCGGGTGAAGGCCAAATGGGGCAAACAGCTCGGGTAGGGTGGGTTAAGCGCAAAGGGGAGTGCGAAGTCTGCTTCAGTCTGCGGGCAACTGAAGTATTCCCCGGAGATGGCGGCGGAATGGTCCAAACCACATGTCCTGGAAACTGCTCAGGAATTGTTTGGAGAATCTGACATCAGTATAGCGCGCCTTGAGGCTGGCATTGTAAAGGTAGTGATATACGACCATTGCCGAAGACAACCTATGGCTTTTTGCCATAGCCTTGAAACGCTGACGGTGCCCGGTTGGATGCTGAAAGTACTCGGGTAAACCAGCCTCTTTCGAAAGAGCTGCATCTACGTAGTGCAGGGCGATGTAAAACAGCACTACGACCGCCCACTCCCTGAACTCTGACAACGGTTGATTTGAATTGTGGTAAAACTGCTCGTTTCTTTGGGCCTTGGCAATGTGGGAGGTCAGGTCAGGCATCTTGGCGGTGCCAGATGAGTTTTGCCTCGGCAGGGAGGAACTTTTCTACTCCCTCCCCTGCGGGAAGTTCGGTGATGTTCAGGACACGCACATCGACAAGGACATCATCGGGCGAATCACGAAGCACCTCGAGCTCAGCTTCATAGATGGGCTCTTCCGAGAGGAGTTCAAAGGGCGGCGCTTCAATAACTGTCCAGATAGTCGCCCCATCTTCGTCCCGGGCTAACCGGATCTCCTTCACCTGCGTAAGGCGGGCGACCCTGGCGACGAATTCGTTGACAGCGTGTTTGATGCTGGCGACGGTCGGTTTCTCCGGTTTGGCCTTTACTTCCATTTTGCTCCCATAGCCTTATACAGAACCGCCCACCATTGTACCAGCCCTGAAAGAGAAAATCATCTTGACCGCCCCGCATATCCGGGTTCCTGCACCGTGAGGCACGCGGCGGCGTGCCGCTACGCCTTATTCCAGCTTGAGCACGTGCATGAAGGCCTCTTTGGGCACCTCGACATGGCCGATGACCCGCATCTTCTTTTTGCCCTCTTTCTGTTTTTCCAGCAGCTTGCGTTTGCGGGTGACATCGCCGCCGTAGCACTTGGCCAGAACGTCTTTGCGCTTGGCGGCAATGTCGCTGCGGGCAATGATCTTGCCGCCGATTGCTGCCTGGATGGGCACCTTGAACAACTGCCGCGGAATGGCCTCTTTCAGCTTCTGCACCATGGCCTTACCGACCTCATAGGCCTTGTCCGGAGGCACGATGCGGCTGAAGGCGTCAACCACCACCTCGTTTACCATCACGTCGAGTTTGACCAGCCTGGCCTCGCGGTAGCCGATAAACTCATAGTCCAGGGAAGCATAGCCCTGGCTCCGGCTCTTCAACTGATCATAGAAAGTGGTAAGCATGGCGCGCAGGGGCATTTCATAGGTAAGTTGCACGCGCTGCCCCAGTTCCCCCAGGGTCCGGGCCTGCCCAAGGTATTCCATGTGCTTGGAGACGCCCCCGCATTCCATGGTCAGTTCCATCAGGGGGCCGATGAACCTGGAGGGTGTAATCACCGTGATGCTGACCCACGGCTCCTCGATTTTCTCGATGTCGTTGGGCGGCGGGAGTTGAGTTGGGTTAATAACGGTAATTTTCTGGCCGTTGGTCCTGGTAACCCCGTAGCTAACGCCCGGCGCGGTAACCACCAGCGACAGGCCAAACTCCCGTTCCATTCGTTCGCAAACGATATCCAGGTGCAATAGCCCCAGGAAGCCCGCCCGGAAGCCGTGCCCCAGCAGGGGACTGGTTTCCGGCTCGTAGGTCAGGGACGCGTCGTTGAGGTTCAGTTTCTCCATGGCGTCGCGCAGTTCCTGGTAGTCGTCCGCTTCGGTGGGATAGATGCCGGCGAAGACCATGGGCTTGGGCGGACGGTAGCCAAGGAGGGGCTCGGTGGCGCCATCTATCGCCCAGGTAACGGTGTCGCCGACGCTGCACTCTTTAACGTTTTTCAGCCCGGTGGCAATGTAGCCGACATCGCCGGCTCCCAGGGAGTCTACCGGTCGCGGTTCCGGGGCGAAGTAGCCTACCTCGAGCACATCCACCAGAGTCCCCTGTCCCATCAGCCGGAGCTTGCTGCCTCTGTCGATGCGTCCGTCGGTGATGCGGACATAGGCAATTACACCCTTGTAGGGGTCATAGTGCGAATCAAAAATAAGGGCCCGGAGCGGCAAGGCGGCGTCGCCCTTTGGAGGCGGGACGCGACGGACAATCTCTTCCAGCAGTTGAGGAACGCCCTGGCCGGTCTTGGCGCTGATGAGCAGAACGTCTTTGGCGGGGTAGCCCAGGACCGTTTCGATCTCCGAAAGGACGCGTTCCGGTTCGGCGCCGACCATGTCGATCTTGTTCAGCGCCGGTATTATCTCCAGGTTGTGCTCCATGGCCAGGTAAACGTTGGCCAGGGTCTGCGCCTGGATGCCCTGGGTGGCGTCGATCACCAGCACAGCGCCTTCACAGGCGGCGATGGTGCGGGAGACCTCGTAGGTGAAGTCTACGTGGCCCGGGGTATCGATGAGGTTTAGCTGGTAGCTGGTCCCGTCGCCGGAGCGGTACGGCAGGCGCATTGCCTTGGCCTTGATGGTGATGCCCCGCTCCCGTTCCAGGTCCATGCTGTCCAGCACCTGTTCGCGAATATCCTCGCGGCGCATGGCGCCGGTGAGTTCGATGAGACGGTCTGCCAGGGTGGACTTGCCATGGTCGATATGCGCAATGATGCAGAAGTTGCGGGTAGCAGATTGGAGAATAGCCGGCGCCACAGGCGGCCCTGCCTGTGAGACAACGTTTCCGTTCATGCGTTGCCAGGGTAGCTCATAGGAGTTTGATTGGTTCATGAATTTGTGTTAACAAATAAATATTGCCAGAATGCCGGGGCCAGGTCAAATAAGTTGCTCGTAGCCTGTTTTGATTCGAGTTCCCGGGAAGATGGCCGGTACCACAGGCGGCCCTGCCTGTGAGACAACGTTTTCATTCATGCGTGAGCGTAGCTCATGGTTGTTTGCTCCGAGAATACCGCCGACGCGGTCTCTGCGAGGGGAGAAGAGACGGTTCGGACTGTCACCGGCGCTTGACTGCACCCTGACGGGATTGCTTCGTTGCGCTCGCAATGACACCAGTTTCATTCGCGTTCATCCGTAGGGACCTCCTGGTCAGGCAGGAACCGCCAGAAAACCTCGTTGCTCAGCAACCTGCCTCTGCGGGTGAGCCGGAGGTAGCTACCGTCCGACTCCAGCAGGCCATTCTCAATCAATTCCCTGATCCTGTGGCGATAGTGCCTGAGGGAGTCGATGCCGAAGCTCCTCCAGATATCCCTGTAGTTGATCCCTTCGTTCAATCTCAGGCCCAGGATCACCGTCTCGGCAAGCTCCAGGTCGGGGCCGATCTCCTCGTCCATATCGACGGGAAGCCGTCCGGAGGCGACTGCGGCCACGTAGTTATCCATATCCGGGGTATTAGCCAGCCGGTGGCTGTCGACCTGGGAATGGGCGGCGACCCCTATGCCCAAATAAGGCTGGCGTTTCCAGTACGCCAGGTTATGCCGGCATTCATTACCCGGCTTCGCCCAGTTCGAAATCTCATAATGGAGGTATCCCTGTGCTGCGAGGAAGTCCTCGGCGAACTCATACTGGTCGGCGGCGGCATCGGGGTCCGGGGCCGGCAGCTCACCTTGTTCGACTGCTACGTACATCGGCGTGCCTTCATCCAGGGTCAGGGCATACAGCGAGAGATGGTCTGGGGCCAGTTCAGTGGACCGTTCCAGCGTGTTCTGCCAGCGGTGCAAATCCGCCCCGGGTAGCCCGTAGATCAGGTCCAGGCTCAGATTACCGAACCCGGCGCGGCGCGCCAGCCCCACCGCTTCCCGGGCCTGCTCCGCGGAATGCAGCCGGCCCAGCATCGCCAGCTCCCCGCTGTCCAGGCTTTGCACCCCCAGGCTCAAACGGTTGACACCGGTCTTTCGCAAGGCTTCCAGATACGGCAGGTCGATGGTGCCCGGGTTGGCCTCGATGGTTATTTCGGCCTGCCCCGGAACTTCGAAATGGCTGCGGATGGCGGAAAGGATGTCCCCGGTATCCGCCGGTGCAAGAAGGCTGGGTGTACCTCCGCCAAAGTAGATTGTCGGTACTTGCCGGCGGGACCCGGGGCCGTCCCCGACCCCGTGCAGGGCCAGCTCCTTTTTAAGAGCATCAACGTAAACGGCGATTTGGGCTTCCTTGCCGGCATAAGACACAAACGAACAGTAGCCGCACTTACGGCGGCAAAAGGGCACATGTATGTAGAGCGAGACGGGTTTTTTCATTTACCGGGAATTATCTTAGCAAATATCCATCGGCCGCGCTCTAATGGATTGATGGACGAAAACGTTGTCTCACAGGCAGGGCCGCCTGTGGTACCGGTTGTTTTCCGGCAAATGTTGACACGGAGTGAAACTAAATCTAAAATCTAACCATCCTGGATTGACGTCATCTCCGTCCCGGAAAGGGACGACAGGGGAGGCGTTTCAACAATGAGGAGTGAATATGAAACGAATGATTTTTCTGGTTGCAATGGTCACCATCTTTGGATGGCTACTGGCAGCATGCGGCGCTCCCCCTTCCCCCGTGGATTCCGCCGGCACTCCCAAGGCCGGCCCGGCGGCGCCCGCCGGAGGGCAATCAAAGTGGGATAAGGTCCTGGCCGACGCCAGGAAAGAGGGCGAGGTCCTCATTTACAGCAATATCAACCCCGCTTTGAGGACGGCACTTTCTGACGCCTTCAGACAGAAATATGGCGTCCAGTTGAATTTCCTGTCGCTGGCCCGCGGTTCTGAGGTTTATTCCCGCACAGCCGCCGAAAAGAGGGCGGGAATCAATGCGGCCGACTTCTTTATTACCGGGTCAACAACCCTGGTGGTACAAATGAAGGGTGATAACCTTCTCGGTCCCATCGAGCCGTTGCTTATTTTGCCCGAGGCCCTGGACAAGAAGGCATGGACGGGAGGGGAACTTCCATTCACCGATCAAGACAAGAAAAGTTTCGACATAATTGGCGCCATCTGGGGGGCGTACGTCAGAAACACAGATATGATCAAAGAAGGTGAAATAACCGGCTTCCGGGATATATTGAACCCTACCTACAAAGGCAAAATGGTCATGACCGATCCGTCCACTCCCGGCTCATCCAATGCCTTTATGACACATCTGGCCAAGAACTTGTACGACCAGGAAAAGGCGATTGAGTTCCTCAAAGAGTTGATGAAGCTGGACACAGTAGTCACCAGGGATATGCGCCAGCAGGCCGAGTGGCTGGCGCGGGGCAAATACGCCCTGGCAATCGGCCCGGATTCCAAGGAGACGGCTGCGTTTATCGAGGTGGGCGCCCCGCTGGCGCTGATCTGGCCCAAAGAGGGTGCTTATACCTCGTCGGTGGGTGGTTCTTTTGGAGTGCCGGTGCAATCGCCTCATCCCAACGCCACCACCGTCTTCGTCAACTGGCTTCTCACCAGGGAGGGGCAGACCGTCTTCAGCCAGGGCTTCGGGCTTCCTTCTAACAGGACGGACGTGCCGAATTTGACCCATCCAAAGCTGCTGCCTCCCAAGGACCTCAAGATATACCGGGCCAACGAAGACTATATCAAGCTGCAGGGGAGAATGATTAGCACCAGTCAGGAAGTGATGGCTTCATCGCGCAAATAGCCGGAATGGCGGTTAGCGATTAGCGACTAGCGGTTAGCGGTTAGCGGTTAGCTATTGGCGTTGTCGAGGGGTGAGGGGACTAATTGCCAATTGCTAATGGCTAATGGCTAATGGCTCTAAGGAGTATTTCAGTGATTGACAGCAACTACATGTCCGAATTTACCTTCGAAAAGGAATGGGCCGAAAGGCGCGGGTTGCTCCTGGTGCTGGCCTTTTTCCTGGGAGGACTGGGAGGTGGCCTCTACCTGGTATCCACCTTTGTGGATTTCTTTCCCGGGATAGTAGTTGCCTTTTTTATCGTTGCCGTGGGAAAGGGCGGCAGCCACATGCTTTACCTGGGGCGGCCGATGCGCTTCTGGCGCGCCTTTCTGAGGCCGCAGAGTTCCTGGATTAGCCGGGGCATCATCGCGGTGGTAGCTTTCATAGTTTTCGTTGGGCTGCAACTGCTGATTTCGCTTCTCCCCGGCGGGACTGAGGGTTCCCTGTACCCGATGGTA
>CAZFEA010000193.1:0-6888 GCA_964518085.1 uncultured Dehalococcoidia bacterium | reverse complement strand
GGGTTTAAGCTGTCGAAAGCCAGGACGAGCTATCCTGCCTTCTGGGATCACGACGCTTCTGCGGTAACCACCATGGCCCAGATCCCCAACCGCTACCTGTCCCCGTTGCACAAGGCAAAAGCAGGCCGCCCACTGCGCCAGGCAACCGTGCTCTGGCCGAGGGCGGGACGGCTTATGATGGGAGAGCGGCTGTGGCTGAAGACCCAGCGACTGGTGGCGGTTCGACTGGATACCCAGGCACTATCGAATGTTTGGTGGCCGCGGGCTCTGGGTGAAGAGGACGAGCACTCACAAAAAGCGCTTGTCGTGTGGTTGAATTCGACCCCCAGCCTTCTCATTCTGCTGGCCCATCGTGAAGAAACCCGGGGCGCCTGGGTTAAGTTCAAGAAACCGGTGCTGGCAGCCATGCCGGTTATTGATACCAGGGTGCTAAACGGTGAACAGGTGCAAACCCTGGTTGCTGCCTACGACCGTCTGTCCCTGGAGACGCTTATGCCGTTTCCCGAAATGGAGCACGACCCGGTGCGGGCTTCCATCGACGAAGCGGTCTCTAAGGCATTAGGACTTCCTGACCTGTCTTCCCTGCGCCGCCTTCTCTCCCAGGAGCCGGTGGTCTGTTTGAAGTCGCTTTCTTGACGCATTGGCAATCCCGTCAAGGGAGAGGGGACCGAGGCACGCGGCAGCGTGCCGCTACGGCTGATGGCCGCTAGTTGTTACCTGTTACCTGAATTCACTTACGCCCTGACCCTCTCCCGTCAAGGGAAAGGGAATGGGGGAGCAAAGATGATCGATCAAAAGCAACGGCAACCGTTCGCACCCGGCACCCTTTTCAGTATTATCCAACTGGCCAACCCGGCTTTCGTGGTCGTGGCCGTGGTCCTGCCTACCGGAGCGCTGGTATATGCACTGGCCTCCGGCTCGCTGTCTTTCCTCAATTTTGTGCATGTCTTGACCGGTGGGCTATGGATGGGGATCGACCTGTTCATGGGATTCGTTCTTGGGCCTGTGCTGGGAGGGACGGACCCGCCAAGCCGGGCGGCAGTCTTCAGGCGGCTGGTGCCAAGGACAACGTTTTTGATGCCCGTGCTGGCCGGTGTCACCACCACGGCAGGCATGCAACTTGCCCTCAAAATGGGGTACCCCTTGAGCAGCCCGAAGGTCATAGTGGCCCTGGTTATCACCGCAATCCTGATGGTCCAGGGATTCGGCCTTCTACTGCCGAATGAGGTCCGGGTATTTCGTCAGTTGCTTTCGGACAAGCCCGACGTGGAGCTCATTTCCCGCCTGGGCATGCGCACGGCGAAGCTGGGTGGACTGCAGGGTGTGTTCCAGGTGGCAATCATCTTCGTCATGGCCACGTTCAGGATGTAGCCGGGGCAGGCATACGCCATCAATCCTGTAGGGGTTTGATTTATCAAACCCAACTTGGGCTTGATGAATGGGGCTCCGGCCGAAAATTGATAGTCTGAACAGTCCGTAGTGGCACGCTGCGGCGTGCCAGTCTGAACAGACGGCTCTTACAGGCACGGAGGCCTGTGCCACCCGCCTCTGACTCCCTGTCAGCCGCCGGTGCGGGCCATCACTTTGGCGTATTCGCTCTGTCCGGCCTGGGCCTTCGTGATCTCGGCATCGCTGAGCCATTTTCGCAGGTCGACCTGGTCCGACGGGTAGTGGGCGCGTTCGAAATGCCATTTTTTGTCCATGGGGACGGTGGCGTCGATGGCCATGCCTCCCTCGTAACCGCCGCCGCTTTCGCCTGAAGTGCGCTCCAGCGGTTGCATGAGGGTGCCCCGCCCGCCGCGGGCGCCGGTCAGTATTCCATCAACCGGGTTGCAGCGGGTGGTGATGGCCCAGATGACGTCGTCGGCATTGTAAATGTCGACATCCTCGTCAACCATGACCACCACCCGGATGCCCGGGTTAGCGGCCAGCGCCGCCATCATGACGTTCCTTTGATATCCCTCATCCCAGGGACGCCTCTTGCTTACCTGGTAGACGATGCCTCCGTTTACCGAGAAGCCGTGCAGTATGTTGCAGTCGACAACGAGACCGGGAATAATCCTCTCGGCCACTTCGAACATGCAGGCCTCTTTGAGCAAGGTGATGAGAAACTCACCTTCAAAGCTGTGGGCAAGGGGAGAATAGAAGAGAGGGCGGTCCTTGCGGTGGGTAACCGCGGTGGCATGGAATTTGCGGAAGCGGTAGGCCCTGCCCATATACCCCGGCCACTCCGGGAAGAAGGGGGCTTCTCCGCCCTTGCCGAGCTTCTCTGCCTCATCGGTTTCCCACGCGGACTCGGTATCCAGGTAGCCTTCGATCACCCATTCGGCCTGGGCGATGGCATAGGCATCGCTGGTCCTGGCCTTCACCAGTTCAACCGGAAATCCCTGGATTCCGCCGGCGATGCCCAGCTCGTCCGAGCCGAAAGGAATAATAGCATGGACATTGCCGCCCCCGGCGGTCATCATTACCGCGGGAGGGGTGCAGATATTGATCGTGTAGTAGACCCGCTCCCTGCGGTGGTCGACATAAGAAATAACCCCCAGGTGGGTCGGCGGTCCTCCCATTATCGTGGCCCACGCCTTGTCGCGGAAATGGATGCGGTTAAATGAAATGTGACTGCCGCCGCGTACATATTTGCCGGTTACCAGGATATTGCCCCCGCCGATAATGCGCCCGGCGTCCCGAGGGGTATGTTTCAGCACCGGCATCATGCCCAGGACATCGATATTCTCGGTAACTACCACCTCCTGGCAGGGGGCAGCCTCGACGATCTTCGGGGCAATGGGCTTTTTCAGGGCTTCCCGGCACCGGTCCTTGATGTGCCTGAAATCCGGTATGCCCAGCATCTTGGCGGCGCGCTCGCGGGTGGCGAACAGGTTTCCCAGGTCGCGTACCCCGGGATAGTCCTTGATGTTGTCGAAGACCAGCGCCGGACCGCCTTCAAGCGCCTTCTCGATGCCTGAGATTTCCAGGATCGGGCTCACCTCTTTGCTGATGGTGAGCACTTCGCCCTCGGCTTTGAGAAACTCCAGGGCATTGCGGGTACTGGTAATATCCGGTTTGGCCAATTCAGACGCTCCTACTGTTCAGACTTTTTTCAGGCTGATGACAACCTTGCGGCTGTCTCCTTCGCCCACGCTGTCGGTGCTTATCTCCGGCAGCTTGGCCAGCGCCAGGTGAACTATGCGGCGTTCATCCGGCGGCATAGGTTCCATGGCGATTGACCTCTTATTCTTTTTCACCTGCTCCGCCAGGCCCAATGCCAGGGTCTGCAGGGCCTGATAGCGGCGCTGCTTATATTGTTCGACATCGATCATGACCGGGTGCGGCAGCCTCGTCTTTTGGGAAAGGATGAGATTTACCATGTATTGGAGGGTGGCCAGGGTTTGCCCGCGCCGCCCAATGAGCGCTCCGAGGTCGCCGCCCTTGATATTCAAGGCCATCGCCGGCGAATCATCTTCGGAGGCCGGGGGGCACTCCACTATTTCTACCGCAGCCGGAATTTGCATCGCTCCCAGCAGGTCCTCGAGAATAGTCCTGGCCCTGTCCAATGGCTCCGCCATGGACTGAAGCGCTTCGGGTTCAGGGGCCGGTGTCGCGGCTGAGGTGGATTCCTCCGGTATTACCTGGGCCCTCGGCTGGACCAGGACACGGGCTTCTTCCGCGCCCAGACCCAGAAGACCCGGCTTGCCCCTTTTCAGGATCGTTATTTCAACGTGGTCCTCGGTCACGCCAAGCTGTTTAAGCGCCGTTTGAATGGCCTCTTCCACTGTTTTCCCGCTTATCTCAAGGCTTTCCATGCTCAACCTCTTTCTGGTCGCTACCAGGAATCTTTCTCATTTCTGCCCCTTAGGAAGCGCCGGGCGGTGGGCCGGGGCGGCCGGGGCGGCGCCGCGGCCGAATTTCAAGCCTCCCCATCCACTGATAACGTACTGGATAGCAATGCCTATTACGTTGGAAACAATCCAGTAAACGGGTAAGCCGCTGGCGAAGTTTATGGTGAAGAAGCCGAACATCATGGGCATCATCATGAGCATCATATTGTTCATCGAGTGTTGCCTGGGGTCGGTCGTGGGCATGGTGACCATCTTTTGCTGGGCCCACATGGAAACACCGACGAGCACCGGAAGGACCATGAACCTATCGGGCTCCGTCAAATTAAGCCATAGAAATTTTTCATTGAGCGGGACCATGCGATGTATCAGGTCCGAAGAGTACAGCCGCGGATAAAGCCCGAGCAGGTCTTCGGGTGTAGCTGCCAGGGCCTGGAGGATCACCTGGTAGAGGGCGATCCAGATAGGCATCTGGATCAGCATCGGCACGAGGCACCCCATAGGATTCATCCCGGCATCGCGGTAAAGCTTCATCGTTTCCTCAGACAGCTTCTGCTTGTCGCGGGCATATTTCTTCTGGAGTTCCTGAATCTTTGGCTGGAGGGTGGACATGGCCTTGGAGGCCTTCAGTTGCTTCACGGTGAGGGGATAGGTCACCACCCTGACTATTATGGTGAGGGCAATGATGGTCACGCCGAAGTTCTTGAACAGTACGGCATAGAGAAGAATGGATAAATTGAGAATAGGGGAAAGGATTAGCACATTCCAGAGGTCTGCCATGAAACCCTTTCTTTATGCACTGGTGGGGACCTCCCACACCCTGATGCCGGTTTCGCTATTGAACGCGATCAAAAGCCCCTGCCTGGTGTAGACATAGACCAGGTTGTTTCTCACTGCCAGAGAAGCCAGCACCGGAACGGGCAAAGGGGTAGCCCGGACCAGGGCCCCGCTGCCGGCTTTCAGGTAGTAGAGGTTCTTGTCTTCGGAGACGACGACTACGTTATCTCCGGCGATCACCGGAGAGGGCCGTATGGCGCCTTTGGTCTCATGTTTCCATATCCTGTTTCCCGAAGGCGCATCGATGGCGTAGACGTTTCCATCCAAATTGGTGGCTACTATGACATTCTCGCGGATTGCCGGCATGCTCCAGAACCACCCTTCGGCGGCAAAGGACCACCTGGCTTTTCCGGTTGCCGGGTCCAGGGCGTACAGGTGTCGGTCGAACGATCCGACGTATACCGTATTGTCCGTGACCAGGGGTTCGGCAGTGATGGCCCCCCCGGTCTCAAATTTCCAGACCAGGGCGCCGCTCGAGGCGTTCAGCGCATAGACACTGCCGTCGAAGGAACCAACAAAGAGATTGTCACCTTTAAGGGCGGGGGTGGCCCATATCTTGCCGCCGGTGGCAAAGGACCATTGCTCGACGCCGTTTGATGCGTTCAGGGCATAAACCTTGCCATCTGAAGAACCGAAGAAGACGGCTTTTTCACCGACGGCGATTCCACCCACCACGGCGCCTACGCGGTCAACCCTGGGATATTGCCACTTGACCGCGCCGTTCGATTTGTTTACCGCAAAGACGATTCCATCGTGAGACCCCACATAAACCGTGTCGCGGTCAAAGCTGGGATTGCTGTAGAAAGACAGCGGCTTGGCCACTGGGGGGGCGCAGCCAAAGGCGGGCCGCGGCGGTGGGGCTCCCTGGATAGCGGCCTGCCACCTGGGGTCGCCGTTAGAGCTATCGTAAGCTATGAGTTTGCCATTCAGCGTCGGCAGGTAGACCGCGCCATCATCCACAGAAGGTCCGGACCATCCCTGGGTGGCCGTCGGCCCGCATGCCGAAAGGGTCAGAAACGCCAGGGGAGCAAGCAGCAGGAGCGCTTTCCGCCGGAAAATAGCCGGTGGCACAGGCGTCCCCGCCTGCGGGACAACGGGTGGCACAGGCGTCCCTGCCTGTGACCGTAACTGATGGGTGTTTTTTACATAAGTAGAATAGGTCATGAATGCATATTCCCTCGAAACGGGCTGGAAAAGAATTGCCGCCGGTCTACGACCGCGGCACCGGGTCATAGCCACCCCTGTTCAGCGGGTGGCAGCGAAGCAACCGCCTGGCGGTAAGCCAGGCTCCCTTTAATACGCCGAACCGGCTGATGGCTTCATGGCCGTACTGAGAGCAGGAGGGCGTAAAGCGACAGGAAGGCGGGCCGATCCGGGAAAAGCTGCGCTGGTAAAGTTCAATAAGCCAGAGGGCAACCCTGGTCATTTCTTGTCCCTGGTAATCAGCGAACAGGCTGTTATTTGCTCCAGTAATTTCGCTTTGGCCAGGAGACCATATACCGACTGATGCATTTCCCGGAAACCTGCCGTTGCCGCCGGAGCGCGGGCTATCAACACCACGTCCCAGCCCGGCCTGGTTTGCTCCGCCCGGACGCTTTCCCGTAACAGGCGCTTAACGCGGTTCCGCACCACCGCGTTTCCTATGCGGCGGCTAACTGAAAAGCCAAAGCGGCTGACTTGCAGGTGATTGGGCATGGCGCGCACAACGAGAAGCCGGTTCAGATAGGACAGGCCTTTTTTATATACTTCCTGGAAATCGGCATTTCTGACCAGACGCTCGATGCGCCCCATGGTATCCCGCCCACCCCTTACACTACGGTGAGCCGGTAGCGCCCCTTGAGTCGCCGTCTCTTCAGCACGAGGCGGCCGGAATGCGTGGCCATTCGCTTGAGGAACCCGTGCTCCCGCTTCCTGGGTATCTTCTTGGGCTGATAGGTCCGTTTTGGCAACTTCGCTTTCCTTTCGTGCGGCCATTATACTTTAGTTCGATTTTGGGTGTCAATCAACGTCCCCCTTTCGCAAAAGGGGGATACAGGGGGATTTGCCCCTTTTTCAAAGGGGGAGAGACGGCAGTTCGATTTTGGGTGTCAATCAACGTCCCCCTTTCGCAAAAGGGGGATACAGGGGGATTTGCCCCTTTTTCAAAGGGGGAGAGACGGCAGTTCGATTTTGGGTGTCAATCAACGTCCCCCTTTCGCAAAAGGGGGATACAGGG
>CAZFEA010000192.1:2514-6945 GCA_964518085.1 uncultured Dehalococcoidia bacterium | reverse complement strand
TCTATCGATGGAGTTCTGTCATACAATATTTCTTGGTTCCGGCTTGTCCGGGCTATGAACTAGGGGTTAGGGGTTAGCAATCAGCAGTTAGCTGCCTCCGTTCCGTTGATCTATTCCTATCTTCTATCTCTATCTCCTGTCTCCTATTCCCTATCTCCTATCTCCTGTTTCGGCCACCGGCCCGCAGCCGGGACCGCTGCGTTTGGTGTCTTTCAACCGCTCCAGGTCGCGCTTGATCAGCCGGTCCCCTTTGAGTCCCAATTTCACCGCGCTCAGAATATCGACCGAACGGTGCGATATTCCCGGCGGCTTGACTGAATAAAAGGCCCACAGGCCGTTTCTCCTGAGCTTGAGAAGCCCGGCATTGTGGAGGATATTCAAGTTTCGCGAAGCCCGGGTCTGGGATATGTCCAGCGCCTGCATGACCTCGCACACGCAGCACTCCCTCTGTAGCAGGAGGTTGAGAATCCTCAGCCGGGTCTCGTCCGACAGCGCTTTGAAAACTTTTACCAGGCTTGTCATGTTACCAGGTTTGTCATGTTCGTGTATGCGCATTTACGCATGAATATAATACCAAATCCCGGCAGGGGGTGCAACGGCCATTTATGCCCCGAAAACAGCGATTGAGCCATATTCGGATTCCCTCTCCCTCGATGGGAGAGGGTCAGGGTGAGGGTGACCCCTCACCTCAATCCTCTCCCGCGGGGGGAGAGGAGACGGCGTTTGCTTCGTTCAACCGCTAATTGCTAATGGCTAACGGCTGGCCAGCTCCACCCGGTGCAGCACGCTGTAGACCGCCCCGGTGGGTTTGAGGACGCTTCTCATCAGGTTGACGTGGTCAACCTGAAACTCCAGTCCGTGCTGGTAGACCGTGGCCTGGACCCTCTCCCCCAGCGCCCGGCGCACTTCGGGAAGGCAATCGTCTTTGACCCGGGCCAGGGTGAGGTGGGCGGTGAACTCCCTGGCTTCCCTGGGAAAGCCGAGTTTCTCCACGGAATCTTCCAGGGCCATCTGGAGCAGCAGCAGTTCTTCCTCGCCCGCCAGTCCCACCCACACCACGCGGGGCCGGCTGGCGTTAGGGAAGCAGCCTACGCCCTTTAGTCCCAACTCGAAGGCCGGCGTGTCTCTGGTTGCTGCCAGCATCGCTGCCTGTATTGCCTCGATCTTGTCCGCCGGCGTATTGCCCAGGAATTTCAGGGTCAGGTGGCTGGACTCCGGCTTGACCGGGCTTATTCCCGGCTGGTCGAGGAGCCTGAGCCGGCTCTGCAGGCGGCCGAGCTCCTGCTTGATCTCTTCCGGCAGTTCGATGGCGATGAAGGTCCGTAAGTAGTCCATGTAAAAGGAGTTAGGAGTTAGCGGTTAGCAGTTAGCAATTAGCAATTGGAATTCAGCAGCTTTTCGGCGTTGCCCCCAAGAAAGGCTTCCTCCTTCTCCGAGGGGAGGTTCAGAGCCCGCACCTTCTGCGCCAGCTTCTGCGGGGAGATCAAAGGGAAATCGCTGCCGAACAGGACCTTTCCCCTCGGCAGAAAGCTGGCGGCCCATTCAAAGATGTCCATCCGGTAGAGCAGCGAGGAGGCCGCCGAATCGTAATAGGTGTTTTGCAGCGCCGCCGAGACCTCGGGCATGAATTCGTAAAAGGGAAGGCCTCCGCCCCAGTGGGCGCAGACCACCTTGATTTCGGGGCACCTGGAAATCAGCCGGTAGAGCAGCCCGGGAGCGGCCTTCCCTTTGCCCGGATAGCGATGTCCCACCGGCTCTGACGAATGGGTGGACAATATCAGGCCATGCTCCTTGAACATTGCCGCCATGGCATCGACGGTCTCCACCACACCTGGCTCGAACAGTTTTTCATATGGCCTGACCTCGCCGATGCCCTTCAGCCCGCCCCTGACGCAGCGCTCCAGTTCCCGGAGGGAAGCGTCACCGGCGGCGGGCAGCGCCATGCCGAAGCCCACCAGCCGCCCCGGATAGCGCGACACCGCGTCCATAATATAATCATTGGTCCGGACGCAAAGGTCATGGCTGGACCAGTTGAAATTCAATGCCACTGAGACCGCTATCCCGGCGTCATCCATGTTGCCGACCAGCTCCTCAGCGCCGGTCAAGCGCGCCTTCGGGTTGGAATACAACTGGGCGAACAGGGCCTCTTTCTTGATGAATTCCTCCCGGTGGTCGTTGATCTCCGGAGGGAAGATGTGGGTATGAAAATCAATCAGTTTCATGCAAGACTCTCAGTGCTCGCTGTCTCACGGGCAGGGCTGCCCGTGGTACCGGTCATTCCCCAAGGAAAACCTTCTGGAAGAAGCCGGCCACTTTGCCCACCGCCTCGCTTTCGTGACCCATCCAGAAATGGTCCGCTCCCTGGACAATCTCGTATTCTCTCTGCTGCGGCAGCGCCTCCACAAATCGGGAAAGCTCCCGGGAAGAAAACAGGGTATCTTCACTGCCTCCAAGGAAAAGCTTGGGGCCGGTGAACCGGGCCGGATGGTAACGGCTATCCGGCGTCAGGGGTGGCGAAACAACCGCCATGGCCCTGACATGGTTTACCCTGGGGGCGGTGGAAAGGACAACGCCGGCGCCAAAGGAATAACCGCAGATGCCGGCCCTGTCTTTATCAACAAACAGGGCCGATTGCACGTAGGAAATGGCTGCGACCAGGTCGTCTTGCTCGCCAATCCCTTCGTCGTAGGCGCCCTGGCTGCCGCCGACGCCGCGGAAATTGAACCGGAAGGCATTGATGTTCCGCCGGGCCAACTGGCGACACAGGGCTACCACGATGCCGACATCCATGGAACCGCCATAGAGCGGATGGGGATGGCAAACGATTACCGCTGGGAAGACGCCCTCACCCTCCGGCAGGTGCCAGACGCCCTCGAGACTCAGGGGTCCGCAAAGGAACTCAACGTGGTTTTCGGTCATTGCACCTGCCCGTTTGGCAAAAGGAGAGACCCCACGTCCTCCCCCTTTCGCAACAGGAGAGACCCGACGCCCTCCCCCTTTCGCAAAAGGGGGATTGAGGGGGATTTCGCCTTTTGGCTCGGCAACAAATCCATCTTATGACTTATTTCGATCTCCTAAATCCCCCTTAGTCCCCCTTTTGCAAAGGGGGAGAGTAGCCAAACAGTTCCTTAAGTCTGGCGCCGATTTGTTTCTCTTCCCCTTCTTCAGTGGGGAAATAGTAGCGACGGCCGGTCAGCGAGTCCGGCAGGTGCTGCTGCCTGACGAATTGCCCCGGGAAGTCGTGGGCATACTGGTAGCCCTTGCCGTAGCCCAATCTTTTCATCAGCGGCGTCACCGGGTTGCGCAAATGGAGCGGGACCGGCTGGTTGCCGGTGCGCCGCACATCTTCGCGGGCCTCTCCATAAGCCACGTAGAGCGCGTTGCTCTTGGGCGCCACGGCCAGGTAGACTACCGCCTGGGCCAGGGCCAGGTTGCCCTCGGGCATGCCCATGAAATGCACCGCCTGCTGGGCGGCCACGGTGACCAGCAGGGCCATGGGGTCGGCCATGCCGATATCCTCGGAGGCAACCCGCTCCAGCCGGCGGGCGATGAACAGGGGGTCCTCGCCGGCTTCGAGCATCCTGGCCAGCCAGTAAAGCGAGGCATCGGGGTCGGAGTCCCTGAGAGACTTGTGCAGCGCGGAAATGATGGCGTAGTGCTGGTCGCCGGCGCGGTCGTAGCGCAGGGCCCGCTGCTGCATGGCATCTTCGATGGCTGCCAGGTCGATCACTCGCTTGCCTGATTCATCAGGTTGTGAAGCCGAAACAGCCAGTTCTACGGCGTTGAGGGCCATCCTGGCATCGCCGTTAGCCATGCTTACCAGGTGCTTGCGGGCGTCCTCCTCCAGGACGGCATTGGCCTTACCCACACCCCTTTGCTCATCCTTCAAAGCGCGGTCGATGATAACACCGACCTGCTCGTCGCTCAGGGCCTTGAGGGTGAACATGCGGCACCGCGACAGCAACGGTGAGATGACTTCAAATGACGGGTTTTCGGTGGTGGCGCCGATGAGGGTTACTGTGCCGTCCTCGACATAGGGCAGGACCGCGTCCTGCTGGGCCTTATTGAAACGGTGAATCTCGTCGATGAACAGGATGGTCTTCTGCTTATGCAGACGCCGCCGTTCCTTGGCATCGGCGATCAGCTTGCGAAGCTCGGCGACCCCGGCGACGACGGCGCTTATAGGGCTGAAGTGTGATTTGGTGAGGCGGGCGATGACTGAGGCCAGGGTTGTCTTGCCGCTCCCCGGCGGCCCCCACAGGACCATGGATGGGACCTGGTCCGTCTCGATCGCCTTGCGCAGTACCTTGCCCTTACCCACCAGGTGTTCCTGGCCGACAAACTCGTCCAGGGTGCGGGGGCGCATGCGGGCGGCCAGGGGAGCTTCCCTTTCCAGTTGCCGGTGGAACTCCAGTTCAAAAAGGTCCATGT
>CAZFEA010000192.1:0-2414 GCA_964518085.1 uncultured Dehalococcoidia bacterium | reverse complement strand
TTCATTCACGATTGTAAACCATCAACCCCAGATGTTCAATTGAGTTATTGGGTTCCAATGTTACCATTTTACAATCGCCCCCCGTGGGCACGCCTGCAGGCAATTGAAACAGCCGCGGCAAAGCGAGGGATCGCCGGCAACGAAGGGGACTTCATTCGGTGCTTCCTGCTTGATCAGCCTTCGCGGGCACGCCGTGGCGGCGGAGCAAATCCCGCCGGGACAGGAGGTTGGATCGCACTTCTCGGGATCAACCGTGGCGGTCTGGCGCATGAATCGCTTCAATTCAATTTCCTCTCCCCCGGCGGGAGAGGATTAAGACCCTGCCCTGAGCGAAGCGAACGGGTGAGGGGGCACACGAGTTATTGGGTTATTGGGTTTTTGAGTTGGCCGGATCGCGGGGAAGGGAACTCAATAACCCAATAACTTCAACAACTCAACAACTGTGAAAGCCTACGGCTTTCCGGGCTTACCCTCAGCCAAAGCTCCTGGTTGTGCCGCAGCCGTAGCCCCAATCGCCGAAACCGGCTGCGTCATCGCCGGCGCGGCTCACCAGACTGACAACCTTCTGGGTGTCCGGCGAGTCACAAATGGGGCAGTGGGGCTTATCTTCCTCGTCATAAGCGCGTACGAATTTCTCAAAGACCGCGCCGCAGCGGGAGCACTTATAATCATAAACTGGCACTGGTAACTCCTTTGTGGTAAATCCTGAATCCGAATATCTATAAGATTACAGAGATTAAAAAAAGATTACCGAGATTATTTGAATGTCGCCATCGTCCGCAATCATAATCTCTGTAATCTGTCTCTAATCTCAATAATCTGTTAACCAATTCGGCCTATTCATGAAGGTATGGGAGAAAGTATTTCCTGTTGTTGTCCGGGTTAGGATTTCGGATTTATTGTTTCGGATTTTATCAGTTCCTGGCTTATCGCCAAATTTTCCATTAAAAACTCATGGACCAGGTCGCAGGCCTGGGCGATCCGGGGGCTGCGCAAGGAATAGAAAATAGTTGCCCCTTCGCGGCGGGTATTCACCAGACCCTGGGCGCGCAATATGCTCAGATGCTGCGAAATGTTAGCCTGCCTGATCCCCAGGCCGGCGGTCAGCTCGCCAACAGACTTTTCGCCGTCACGAAGCAGCGATATGATCATCAATCGCTTCGGGTCGGCCAGCGACCGGCAGATGTCTGCTTGCAGCTCGAAGATGTCCTGGCTGCCGCCGTGCATTGTCTTTTCTTTATATTCCAGCATTCGAATATTCGCAATTATATAGCACGTTCGGCAAAAATTCAAGAGTTGGACTTTCCTTCCCTCCCCCTTTGAAAAAGGGGGATTGAGGGGGATTTAGACATCCCCAGGGGTTTCGTGGAAGCCTACTACAGATGTAGCGTGGGTGGGAAATGTTTTCTCACAGGCGAGGACGCCTGTGATACCGGCATTTTCCGGGGAAATTCGGAACTTGGCCGCTATCACAGCCGTCCTCGCCTGTGCGGACATGGTTTTTATGCTTTATGGCGCTCGCCGGCGAACATGCCAATTCTCCGGAAAGTGCGGCCTTCGTAGCGACGAGGTCCCCTCGCCCGTCCAGAAGCGCGGAAACCGCGCGGCTACTGGCGGATCTTTTGGTCTACGTGGTGAGCGCAGCTCATTGGAGTTTGTTTGGAATTTGGCGTTTGGAACTTGGAATTTCCTGCTAGTATCTCCACCCCACCGGCCCGGCGATGGCTTCATACCTCAGCATCAGCAGGTTGAAATGCCCCTGTTCCTGTCCGGCAAGAAAGTTGTACATTGCTTTGCCGTGTCCGGCTGTGGTCTCGTCCGCTGCCTTGCGGTACCGGTCATAGCTCCGGGTTTCAATATCCATGCCGAACAGAAGGGCATCGGTGTCGGTTGTGACCTGTCCGGTCCTTTTCTTGATTTCGTCGACGGTCCGGGGAAACACCGGCGTGCCCTGGCCCGGCGCTTTCCGAGGGAGATGGGAGGCCACATCGGTCCATTCGCCGTTGGTCCTCAAGCTGTCATACTGCCTTTGAACCAGGTCCAGGTGGACCTTTTCGTCGCTGGCCAGGAGGAGGAAGGTTTCCCGGGCCCGGGTATCTTTTGACGAGCCGGCGGCCCGGATATAGAAATCCCGCCCTTCGGTTTCGAGGGCGATGGCTTGCCGCAGGGCATCGAGGGCCATTGCCATACCCTGTTCCATGAAAGACTCCCCATCAATGTCATGCAGAACTTGCTCAGAAAATGTCGCCATCTCCCCCTTTGAAAAAGGGGGACTAATGTCGCCGTCTCCCCCTTTGAAAAAGGGGGACTAAGGGGGATTTAAGAAACAGGCAAAATCCCCCTGTATCCCCCTTTCGCAAAAGGGGGAGGTAAACTGGGTCTCCTCGCGTTGATAGGCCATCTTCATCCTTCAT
>CAZFEA010000191.1:3984-6971 GCA_964518085.1 uncultured Dehalococcoidia bacterium | reverse complement strand
GTTCGTAGCCCTTTCCCCGGCAGGCAGTCCAACCGGCTTATGGTGAAACTTCAGACAGGCGAGACGCCTGTGATACCGGCTAGCCAGTTGTGGTAAAATGGTACGCCATTCTTCCCAAGAACAACCATAAGCTATGCTCACGACGCATGAATGAAAATGTTGTCTCACAGGCAGGGCCGCCTGTGGTACCGGTCATTATCCTGGGAAACAAGGCTTGCTTGTGAAAGAACGCGTTTTTATCGGGGTTGCCTGGCCTTACGCCAACGGTCCTCTGCACCTGGGACACATTGCCGGTTGCTACCTGCCCGCGGACATCTTTGCGCGCTATCACCGCCTCAAGGGCAATGAAGTGCTCATGGTGTCGGGCGCCGACCAGCACGGTACGCCCATAACCCTCCAGGCCGAAGCCGAGGGCCGTTCCCCGGGCGAAATAGCCGAAAAGTATCATCGCCAGTTCCAGGAGTGCTGGGAAAAACTCGGTATTTCCTTTGACCTGTTCACCTGTACCACTACCGAAAACCATGCCGCGGTTACCCATGACATCTTTCACCGGCTTTACAACCAGGGGTACATATACCGGGCTACCATGTCCCTTCCCTACTGTCCCACCTGCCAGCGTTTCTTGCCCGACAGGTATGTGGAGGGGACCTGTCCTTTCTGTAACTATGCCCGCGCCCGCGGCGACCAGTGCGACTACTGCGGCAAACCGCTGAATCCGGTCGACCTGGTCAGCCCGCGCTGCCGCGCCTGTGTGACCGCTCCCGAGATGCGTGACTCAGACCATCTTTTCCTGAAGCTGACGGCCTTCCGCGATAGTCTCCTGGAATGGGTCCAGAGACAGTCCCACTGGCGGGCCAATGTCCAGAACTTCACCTACCGTTACCTGGAAGAGGGCCTCAAGGACAGGGCGATAACCCGGGACATCGATTGGGGGATCACCGTGCCCCTCCCTGGATTTGAAGACAAGCGTATCTATGTCTGGTTCGAAGCGGTCATCGGTTACCTGTCGGCCAGCAAGGAATGGGCGCAGGCCCGGGGAGAACCGGAATCATGGAAGAAATTCTGGCAATATCCGGCCAGGAGCTATTATTTCATCGGCAAAGACAATATTCCTTTCCACACCATAATCTGGCCGGCGATGATAATGGGCTACGGCGAGCTGGTGCTGCCCTACGACGTGCCGGCGAACGAATTCCTGACCCTCGAAGGCGAAAAACTGTCCACCAGCCGCCACTGGGCCGTCTGGGTGCCGGACTACCTTGCCGGCTATGCCCCCGAACCGCTCCGCTATTACCTGGCCGCCAATATGCCCGAGACCGGCGACGCCGATTTTTCCTGGCAGGAGTTCTACCGCCGCAACAACAACGAGCTGGTGGCCACCTACGGCAACCTGGTGCACCGCGTGCTGACCTTCACCTATCGCACCTTTGAAGGCAGGGTGCCGGGGCCGGGTGAACTGGACGCGGCAAGCCAGGCCCTGCTGCAAAAGGCAAAAAACGCCCTGGAAACCGTTGACAACCATATCTACCAGTGCCATTTCCGGGAAGCGATAAAGGCGGCCATGGCCCTGGCGCAGGCGGCAAACCGCTATCTCGACGGTACCTCTCCGTGGAAGACGGTAAAGGTTGACCGGGCCATGGCGGCGACTGCCCTGTACACGGTTATCCAGGTGATAGCCGCTTTGAAAACGATTTTTTATCCCTTTCTGCCTTTCAGTTCCCAATCCGTTCACAGATACCTGGGCTTCCAGGGCAAGATCGAAGACCAGGGCTGGAGCATTGTTTCCCCGTCTCCCGGACAGACACTGCAAGAACCGGCGCCTTTGTTTACCAAGCTCGATGAAGCCAACGCAGCCAGGGAGAAGGATAAGCTTGGAGTGAAAAGCGCGCCGTGAAAGGAATCTCTTGCAAGTAGCCTCAATCTATGGCCCGATACTGGAAGACCTGCACAGGGTGGAAGACAATCTCCATGCCTTGAGCCACAGCGAACTCATCCCCACGCCCGATCTTCTGGACCATGCCCTGGCCGACATGGGCAAACGGATCCGCCCTGCCCTGACGCTCCTTTCGGGCATGTTCTACCGGTATGACCTGAAATACCTGTTGCCCATGGCTACCGCGGTAGAACTTCTCCATATAGCCACGCTGGTTCATGACGACACTGTCGACGGCGCCGCCCTGCGCCGCAGCAAGCCGACGGTCAGCAGCGTGTGGGGCAAGGAGACGGCGCTCCTGATCGGAGACTATCTCTTTGCGACCTCCGCTGACCTTGTTTCCACTACCGAAAACGTGATGACCATGAGGCTTTTCGCCCAGACCCTGCAAATCATCTCCGCGGGCGAATTGCGCCAGACTTTTGCCGCCTACCGCCACGACCTCCCCCGGGAAGAATACTATCGCCGCATCGGCAGCAAGACCGCGTCCTTGTTCTCCATGGCCTGCGAGACCGGCGCCATATTGAGCCTGGCGCCCCGTGAAAGTTGCCTGGCCTTGAAAGACTACGGAAACCACCTGGGAATTGCCTTCCAGATCGTGGACGATATCCTGGACTTCATCGGGGACAAGAATGAACTGGGGAAACCGGTGGGAAACGACCTGATGCAGGGCACGGTTACTCTTCCGGCAATCGTTTTCTCCGAGATGTATCCCGGGTCGGGCCACATCAAAGAGGCGCTGCAACGAAAAGGCGACAGGGAGACAGTGGCCCGGGCGGTGGAGGCGGTGGCCAATTCGCCGGCGATCAAGGAGTGCTACCGGCTGGCAGGGGAGGCCTGCAGCCTGGCTACATCGTCTTTGCGGGGCTTACCCCACAGCCCCGCCCTTGGACCCATGGAAGCCCTGGCATGCTATGTGGTGGAGCGTAATAAGTAGGCAAAAGGACATCAGTAGCGGCACGCTACCACGTGCCCCGGATAGCCGTAGGGGCGAACCAAGGGGAGGCCGATGCAGTGTGGGGGGGCGGTTCGCCCGCCCTCGTGACGCATACCC
>CAZFEA010000191.1:2000-3884 GCA_964518085.1 uncultured Dehalococcoidia bacterium | reverse complement strand
GGGGAGGCCGATGCAGTGTGGGGGGGCGGTTCGCCCGCCCTCGTGACGCATACCCGGGAGTTTCAATTAATACGTATTCGAATTCGGGGAGCAGTTCGATGCTGGCGGCGGGCGAGCCGCCGATCCCCCGATTTCATCGGGGTCTCTCTGGCTAGCCCCTACCCTGTTGTTCTTCAGCGCCAACCCAGCAGTCGCCATCCTCAAAGGTCTCTTTCTTCCAGATGGGAACGATCTCCTTGATACGATCCACGGTGTATTCGCAGGCGGCGAAGGCCTCCTTGCGGTGTGCCGAGCCGATGGCAACCACCAGGCTGATATCGCCGATAGGCACCGGGCCGACGCGGTGGACAATGGAAACACTTTCCAGTCCCCAGCGTTTCTTTATCTCGGAGGCAATTTCCGCCAGCTTCTTTTCCGCCATTTCCTTGTAGGCTTCGTATTCCAGGCCCAGGACCTTCCGGCCCATGGCATGGTCGCGCACGGTGCCCAGGAAAGTGACCACCGCGCCATGCGAGTTGCTGCGAACGGTGGCGGTGATCTCTTCAGGATGAAGCGGATCAGCGGTGACCTGTATCATCTGGAATTACGCAGGGGCGAACCGCCGTGTTCGCCCGCCGGCAGACACAGAGGTCTGCCCCTACACTGTTTCGCCATTTATCCTCCGCTCAGGGGCGGAAAAAAAGCGACCTCATCCCCGTCTTTCAGCCCCGTCTCGGCCGCGGCATATTCAGCATTCACTGCCATGGTGGCGCTGGCAAAGTAGGGTTTCAAAGCGGGATAACGGCGGACTACCTCCTCCCTGAACTGGCCGGCGGTTGCCGGCGCGTCGACCTCGAACTCATCCAGAGCTTTGCCGGTGAGCTCACGGTACAAGGCAAAGAATCGAGCCTTGATCTTCACGTTGCAGGCGCGGTGCCTAGCTTGGGTGAAGGTTTGCTAACCGGCTTGGTCACGGCGCCGGGCAGGGTCGCTCCGGGCGGCGCCGGAACCGGATGGGGACTGCCGGCGGGAACCGGGATACCCAGTAGCTCACTGAATATCCTGGCCAGTTCCTCGCCCTCGATCGTCTCATGCTCGATGAGCTTGTCGGCCAGCTTGACCAGGGAGGTCCTGTTTTCCGCCAGCAAAGTGGTGGCCTTTTGATGGGCCGTCCGGACAAGGCTGTCTACTTCCCTGTCTATTTCCAGGGCGATTCTTTCGCTGTAGTTCTTTTGCTCGGATATTTCCTTGCCCAGGAACACCAGCTCTTCCTTCTTTCCAAGGGAGCGCGGCCCAAGTTTGTCACTCATGCCATATTCGGTGATCATCTTACGGGCAATCTTGGTGGCCCGTTCGATGTCATTCTCGGCGCCGGTGGTAACGTCGTTAAAGACGAGCTCTTCGGCAGCCCGTCCCGCCAGGAAGACAGCCAGCATGTTGTTAAGCTCCGAACGCGTCCAAGTTGTCCTGTCCTCGGTAGGCAACTGGCGGGTATAGCCTCCCATCAGGCCGCGGGCAACGATCGAGACCTTGTGCACCGGATCGACATTGGGCAGAAGCCTGGCCACCAGGGCATGACCGGACTCGTGGTAGGCCGTTACCTGCTTCTGCTTGGGGCTGATGATCCGGCTCTTTTTTTCCGGTCCGGCAATCACCCGGTCGATAGCTTCTTCCATCTCGGACATGGAAATATGTTTCTTGTTACGCCTGGCTGCCAGGATGGCGCCCTCGTTTACCAGGTTGGCCAGGTCGGCGCCGCTGAAGCCGGGCGTCTGCTTGGCCAGCGTTTCCAGGTTGATGGAATTGTCCAGGGGCTTGCCCTTGGTGTGGACTTCCAGGATCGCTTTCCGCCCGGCGATATCCGGCCGGTCGATGACCACCTGGCGGTCAAAACGGCCCGGCCTC
>CAZFEA010000191.1:1443-1990 GCA_964518085.1 uncultured Dehalococcoidia bacterium | reverse complement strand
CAGCACGTCGGGGCGGTTGGTGGCGGAGATGACGATGACGTTGGTGTTGGTATCAAAACCGTCCATCTCCACCAGGATCTGGTTCAGGGTCTGTTCCCGCTCGTCGTGGCTGCCACCCAGCCCCGCTCCGCGGTGCCGGCCAACGGCGTCGATTTCGTCCACGAAGACTATGCACGGCGAGTTCCGTTTCGCCTGGTCAAACAGGTCTCTCACCCTGGAGGCGCCAACGCCGACGAACATCTCCACGAACTCAGAACCGCTGATGGAAAAGAATGGAACACCGGCCTCGCCGGCTACAGCCCTGGCCAGCAGTGTCTTGCCCGTCCCCGGCGGTCCCACCACCAGCACACCCCTTGGAATGCGGGCGCCCAGTGCCTGGAATTTCTCCGGGGCCTTAAGGAACTCCACCACTTCCTGGAACTCCTGTTTCGCTTCCTCGACACCGGCCACGTCGGCAAAAGTAACGGTGGGTTTGTTGCCGGTTATCAGCCTGGCGCGGCTCCGTCCGAAATTCATCGCCTGGCTGTTCGCCCCCTGGGCGCGGCTG
>CAZFEA010000191.1:0-1433 GCA_964518085.1 uncultured Dehalococcoidia bacterium | reverse complement strand
GCTGAATACAAATAATATCAGTCCCACCACCAGCATCATGGGCAAGAAACTGATGAACACGTTGCCCCAGTTGAAGCCGCTGGGTTCCTTGTACTCAAGGGTTACATCTTTGGCGCCCAGCGAGTCCAGCATCTCGCTCATGTTTACCCGGGTTTCCTTGAGCGATTTAACCTTGGTGTCATCTTTCAGGGTGATGGTAAGGCTGTTTTCCTCCACCAGGATCGTCTTCACTTCGCCCCTTTTCAGCATTTCCTTGACGGTGCTGAAGGGGACGTCCTTGGTTCCGGAGGAAAAGGGGAAGAGGTAGGAGAAAATCACTACCGCTACCAGGATTATCAGCGCGTATATGAACGCGTTTTTGATGAAATTCTTGCTCATTAACCGTCCGATCGTGCCACCGGCACGTTTACTGGATACACGAAAATTATAACAAAAGCACTGCCAAAATCAAAACCAGTCTAAACAGTCTAAACAGTCTAAGCAGTCTAAACAGTCCGTAGCGGCACGCTGCCGCGTGCCTACAGTCGAGCGCACACCAGCACCCGGCAAACTGTTTGACTGTTCGCCTGTTCAGACTGTTTGACTGTTCAGACTGTTTGACTGTTCAGACTGTTCAGACTGTTTCCTGGCCTTCATGGCCATCGCCAGGTACGAACCGAGATAGGAAAGGTCCTCCGTGTGCAGGTAATGCGGCGCGGCGGCATCGAAAAGCAGGTTGACCTGCGAGGCCACCTCTTCGTCGCCTAAGTACAGTATACACGCCAGGCGTACGTTGGGAAAGGCATGGAACATGTAGGCGGCGTCCCCGGTCCGGCTCATCGGCGTGCCTTTCAATGCCCTGGCCGCCAGGTGGAAGGCCTCGACATCGGCGCCAAAGGCCCTGAGCAAAGGCTCGACAGCCATCGACTTGAAACGGGCTTCGAAAATAAAGGCCCCGGGCAACTGCCGGTATGGGATCCACTCATCCGCCAGGGGAGAGCCGTCCGAGGTTATCAGGTAGTGCAAAGCGATCAGTTCCAGCCACTGCGGCGGCCTCTTGCCGCTATCCCGCTCGAAAACCCTGATTTCGGGATGCGTTACCAGGTAGGTCAAATCGAAGAAGGGCAGAACAAACCTGCCCTCGCTGAAATCGACCCCGGCTTTGGCCGCGGTGACAAAGGGCGGCAGCGCCTTCAGGTCAGTATAAGCCTTTTCCAGGGCGGTATCTAACGCCAAAGTAGCTCCTCGAAATAACCGGTACCACGGGATAACCGGTAGCACAGGCGTCCTCGCCTGTGAGATAACCGGTACCACAGGCGGCCCTGCCTGTCCGTAGCCGTTTCATTATAACATGCCCTCCCGTTCAATCCACATTGTTCAACCCGTTATAAAGGGGTATAATAAATCCTGTATTGTAAAGGTACAATCTCATATGAAATCAACCATTAAAGAAA
>CAZFEA010000190.1:0-6974 GCA_964518085.1 uncultured Dehalococcoidia bacterium | reverse complement strand
AAGGTAGTGGCTGTCAGCCTTTCCACCGGGTTTACCCACGGGGACCCGATTCCCAATGTGCAGAAGTTCACCAGGGGGAACCGGGAGATTGTTGAGGCTCACGGCGGCACCGTGCTGACCACTACCCATGCCTTCGCCGGGGTCAGCCGGTCGATACGCAACAAGTTCAAGACCTATACGTTCATTGACATAATCGCCAATACCCTCAAGATCTTTGGCAGCGGGATGAAGGTTGCCTGCGAGGTCACCTTGATGGCCGCAGACGGCGGGCTGGTCCGCGCCTGCGAGGAGGATGTCATCGCCATAGCCGGGACTGGGCGGGGGGCCGACACGGCTATCGTGCTTCAACCGGTTATTTCCCAGGACTTCTTTGAACTCAAAGTCAAGGAGATTCTGTGTAAACCGCGCTACTAAACACCCGGCGGGTGCCTCGGGAAGTTCCAATATCTTCCTTGTCGTGAAATGATTGCAAAGCCAATATCGTTTCCTCCACATGGTGAAGGGCAGGTGGAGAAAGAGGTCACACGATCCCGAGATTCGCTGAGGAGATGAATATGAGATACTTCGGATGGCCACACCGATGCAAGAGGCGACTAAGTCATTTCCTGTACAAAAACCAGTGCGACTGTAGGTCTGACGGGCCGACTTTACGCGTTGGCGACGAAGTTGTTTTCTGCATAGTCCGGTTGGAGATGCACTGGGTTTGGGCCAGGGCCGTTGTCGCCGGGGAAAAATTTCGCTTACCCCCCAATGAGGTCTGGGATACCGATTTCCAGTGGGCGGTGCCTTTGAAGGCCGGGTTAGTCCGGTGGCCCTATCCTCCACCACAAGGCTCGGGTCTTAATTGGATGTGGCTCGGACTCCATCAGGTCAGCCCGCGCGAATTCCAGGGATTAGTGAACAATAAGAATTGTCGCTGGCAGGGCTATCCCTACCCCCTGGATCCTCAATATCCCCAAAGATTTGTTGGGGAATGGGCATCGTGGAGGTGTCTTTCGGTAGCGCCATACTCCTCTTGCAACTGCAAGCAAAGGCCATACGAGGACCCACCCTCGGCGCCGGGAGTTCGCTTAGGTGATTCAGTGCGGCTTCGGGAGCTTCTTAGTGGTCAGGTTACGCAGTACACACTGGTCCCACCGGGCCATTCAAACCCGCCGCGGATTTCGATCGACGCACCTTTGGGGAAAGCCGTTCATTGGAAAAAAAAGGGGGACGTGGTTTGGGTCCAGGCACCAGGAGGTAGTTCTTGCTACGAAATCGAGGAGATCTTGTAGCCCATATGAAGATGACTTCCCCCGGGATTGCTTCGCTGCGCTCGCAATGACAGAGAATTAGACCGGCAGGTCTATCTGGTAGTTCTTCAGGGTGGCTTCAATGGCAGCGGCGGACTTGCTATCGGGCTCGGTCAGGGGGAGACGGGGCTTGCCCACTTTGAAACCAACTTTGTTGAGGGCATACTTGACGGAAGTGGGATTGGTGGCGATGAACATGGCGTTCACCAGTGGTAGCAGACGGCGGTGGATGGCGGCGGCCTCGGGATAGCGCCCGGCGAGGCATTTGTCGATCATGTCATGAATCTGGTTACCCACCAGGTGACCGGCCACGCTGATCACTCCATACCCGCCGAGGGCCATAATGGGCAGGGTATCGGCATCGTTGCCGCTATACATGAGGAAGTCTTTGCGGGCGCCTTCGATTATCCTGGCCACGTTTTCCAGGTTGGCGCTGGCCTCTTTTATGCCGGCAATGTTGGGAATCTGGCTCAATCTGATCACCGTCTCAGGGTTCAGGGCGGCCACCGTCCGTGAGGGCACGTTGTACAGGATGCACGGGAGCCGGGTGGCGGCTGCGATGGCCTTGAAGTGTTCATAGAGGCCATCCTGCGAGGGCTTGTTATAGTATGGGACGACGAGCAGAATGGCATCAACGCCGGTTTTCTCGGCTTCTCGGGTCAGTTTTATGCTTTCCGCGGTGTTATTGTTTCCGGTGCCGGCAACAACAGACCCCCGTTCCTCCACGGTTTCCTTGATCTCGGCGAACAGTCTCAGCTTCTCTTCGCGGCTCAATGTAGGGGATTCGCCGGTAGTCCCGGAGACAACCACGCCATCGCTCCCGGACTTGATGAGCGCGTTGGCCAGTTTTCTGGCCCGGGCGAAGTCGACATTCAGGGCATCGTCAAAGGGGGTCACCATGGCGGTCAATAGTCTACCGAGATCCATGAAAAGCCTCCTGAAGAAGAAATCCGGGCGACAGGCTGGAAAGCCTGTGGTACCGGCTGGAACCCCTATCATACCACATCCTTTGACTGTGAAACGTCAGCGCCATATGCAGGGGCTAACCAGAGTTGCCCCGACTTGTCGGGGCGCGGCGGTTAGCCCGGGGGGGGTGGTACGACAGGCTTTCCAGCCTGTGGCTGCAGGCTGGAAAGCCTGCAGTACCGGGCGGGCGAGCCGCCCCGACGCCCCAGGCGCCTCACCCCCTGGCTCGCCCCTACGGGGTATAATGATGTTCTTACTGCAGGCCCAGCAGCCTGTCCAGGCCGTTGGTGAAGCCTTTCTTGCGGACAACTTCTCTTATGGCCATGAGGACCCCGGGCATGAACGATTCCCGGTTTATGCTGTCGTGACGGAGGGTGAGTGTTTGCCCCAGGTCTCCAAAGACGATTTCCTGGTGGGCATTCAGCCCGCGCAAGCGCATGCTATGGATGGCAATGCCGCCATTTTCACCGCCGCGGGTGCCCGGCAGGGTCTGCTTTTCGGTAGGTGGGTAGCTAAAGGGCTTGCCCCTGGCTTCCAGCATGGCCCGGGCCGTGGTCAGGGCCGTGCCCGAAGGCGCATCTTTCTTGTTCTCGTGGTGCATTTCCACGATTTCGGCATGATCGAAGAACCTGGAAGCGATCCTGGCCAGGTGGATCATGACCACCGCGCCCAGGGCAAAGTTTGAGGCAACCACGGCGCCTAAGTTGCCAGCGGAGAAGAGGTCTTCAATTTCTTTAATGTTGCCGGCGGTCAGGCCGGTGGTGCCTACCACCAGGTTGATTCCGAGCTCGGCGGCAGTCCTGGCGGCGGCCATAGAGGCCTCGGGGCTCGAAAAATCTACCAGGACGTCAGGCCTGGTAACGGGCAGGATAGCGTTGAGATCGGTGCTGAAAGGAATCTGGCCTCTGCCGTCGGGGCGGGGGAGGAAGTCCCCGCCGCCTATCTTGTCGATGGCCGCCACCGGCTCCATGTCGCCGGCGCGGCAGACAGCGGAGATCACTTCCTGCCCCATCTTGCCGCGGGCCCCCTGGACAGCTACCCTGATCGGCGCCATTTACCTTTCCCGGCGCGGAAACGGACGCCGGTCGCCCCGGCGTTCCTCGAAGGGGCGCCCGCCGCCGGGCCGTCCCCCTCTATCTTCCCTCGGCGGCCTTACCGCCCTGGCCTCGGCCATCTCCCTCGGCGGCCCGCCCGGTTTCGCTCCTTCGCCAAAGACAGCCTTCCGGGACAGGTTGACCCTCCCGAGGCGGTCGATTTCTATTACCTTTACCATGATTTCGTCGCCAATCTTGACCACGTCTTCGACACTGGCTACATGGTAATCGGCCAGCTCGCTGATGTGCACCAGCCCTTCTTTCCCGGGGAGGACTTCGACAAAGGCGCCGAAGTTCATCAGCCGCGTTACCTTGCCGGTATATACCTGGCCGACTTCCACTTCCTTGGTCAGGCTCTCGATACGTTCAATAGCTTTTTGTGCGGCTTCCCCGCTGGGCGAGCCGATGATAACCGTGCCGTCATCTTCGATATCGATGGTGGTCTTGGTCTCGTCGATTATGGACCTGATCATCTTGCCGCCGGGGCCAATTACGGCGCCGATCTTGTCGGTAGGAATGGTTATCTTGAACATCCGGGGGGCATACTTACTGAGTTCGGTCCGCGAAGAGGCAATGGTGCTCGCCATAACGTCCAGAACGTGAAGGCGGGCCGTCCGCGCCCGGGCCAGGGTCTTTTCAATGATTTCCAGGCTGAGGCCTTTGAGCTTTATATCCAGTTGGATGGCGGTAATGCCCTTGCTGGTCCCGGCGACCTTGAAATCCATGTCTCCGTAGAAGTCTTCGGTCCCTTCCAGGTCGGTCAGTATCTCGTACCTTCCGTCCGGGGCGGTTACCAGTCCCATGGCGATCCCGGCTACCGGCGCCTTGATGGGCACGCCGGCATCCATAAGGGACAGGGTGCTGGCGCAGGCGCTGGCCATGGAGGTGCTGCCGTGGGAACTGACGACCTCGGAAACCAGGCGGATGGTATAGGGGAAGTCCTCCTGGGACGGCACCATGGGCTCGAGGGCCCTTTCGGCCAGGGCCCCATGACCGATTTCGCGGCGGCCGGGTGTGCCGATCCGCCGCACCTCGCCGGTTGAAAAACCGGGAAAATTGTAGTGATGGAGGTAACGCTTGGTCTCTTCCGGGGTTAGTCCATCCAGTTTCTGCTGTTCACCCGCGGAGCCGAGGGTGGTGACGGTCAAGACCTGGGTTTCGCCCCTGGTGAACAGGCCGGAGCCGTGAGTCCGGGGGAGAACGCCAACTTCGCACGTTATCGGCCGGATTGCGGTCATGTCCCGGCCTCCCGGGCGGATACCTTTTTCCAGGATGGTTGCCCGCACGTGGTGTTTCAAGGCGGATTCAAAAGCGGCATTGATCGCCTGGGGTGAGAATTTCTCGGCGAATTGCGCGGTTACTTCCGCCTGAAGCTGGCTCAGAATAGGATCTCGCCTCGCTTTGGGCGCGGTTATGATGTCGGTGGAAATGCGGTCTTCCAGGTAAGCATGTATTTCCGCTTCCTGCCGCTTGTCGTTCGCAGGAGGAGGAGACAGTTTTGGTTTGCCTATCTCCTGTCTTATTTGTTCCTGCAGCTTGATCAGTATCTGATTTGTCTGGTGCCCGAATCTGATAGCTTCCATGACCTCAGCTTCGGAAACCTCGTTGCAGCCTGCTTCCAGCATGACCGGTTCTCTGGCGGTACTGGCGACTACCAGGTCCAACGGGCTGCCGGCAAGCTGGGAGTGGGTGGGATTGATGATAAACTGGCCCTCGCGGTAACCAACGCGGACGGCGCCTACCGGCCCCTCGAAGGGCACCCGGGACATCGTCAGGACGGTGGAGGCGCCTACCAGGGCGAGAACATCGGGGTCGTTTTCCTGGTCCGCAGACATGACCGTGGCCACGATTTGCACTTCGTTGCGCCACGTCTTGGGAAACAGGGGACGGATAGGCCGGTCGGTCAACCTGGCAGCCAGTGTGGCTGCCTGGGTCGGGCGGCCCTCCCGGCGAATGAAGCCACCGGGGATCTTGCCTGCAGCGTAGAGCCGTTCCTCGTAGTCAATGGTCAGGGGGAAGAAGTCGATGTCTGTACGGGGTTGGGGATTGAAACAGACAGTTACCAGGACTATCGTGTCGCCGTAGCGGACAGTGACAGCGGCATCGGCCTGGCCGGCGATTTTTCCGGTCTCGATGGACAGGGTCTTATCGCCCAGGACACATTCGTAAGTATGGGGATCAGTAATGGGGGCATCTCCTTCCAGGAAACCACCAGCTCAATCTATTTTCGGAGACCTAGCTTTGTTATCAAGCCTCGGTAGAGTTTCGGGTTTTGATCACTCAGGTAGGTCAATAGTCGCCTTCGTTGCCCTACAAGCTTCAAAAGACCGCGGCGTGAGTGGTGGTCACCCTGAAATGTCTTGAGATGTGTGGTGAGCTGGCTAATTCTTTCTGTAAGCAGAGCGATCTGGACCTCGGAGGATCCGGTGTCGTTTTCGTGCTTGCGCACCCTGGTCATGATCGCTGCTTTTTGTTCTTGTTCCAGCATTTTTTTCCTTATTTTTTCCTTATATTGCCTTGAATTATAGCACAGGTTGAATAGCGGCGGCAAGATTAACCTCCGGTCGGTACCATCCGCCTCTGGCGGAGCCCCGCCTGTGACACAGCCCGGTTGCTCGCTGCCTTCCGTTTCAATCCTGGTGATTATTTTGCGCTGGTCGAGGTAAAGCTATCGTTGCTTTTCGTACCAGATCCTAAACCATTCAATTGCAATCCAAAACCCTATGACGCAGCCGCCTCCAACAGCGACGACCAACTGGGTCAGACCAATACCCGTGGGAGGTGTCATAAATGGGTAGAAACCAATCGCTACCATGACACTAGCAACGGCGGAGAAAATAATCCCCAGGACCAAAGCTGCCACGTACCGCCAAAAAGGGGGTTTTCTTCTTCCCGGCGCCCCAGGTGCGCTGCTTAGGTCGTCGGTGTTCCCACCCGCATTAATCATTTGCTAATTCCGATAGAATTCGCACTACTGTCGCGGCAAAATGGCACAGCGACCACTATTATACAATGGAAGCCGCGGAACGTTCGGCGCGAAGCTATTCTCTGAGAAATTGGGGCGAGGAGATTCGGTGTCCAACGATCTTGAGTTCATCGGAGGATGGCCGGCGAAAGACCGTGACAGCCAAAGGCCTCACACTTATTAGGTCAAATTGTGCGGTCGTCTACTGCAACAGGAAACGTATTGTTCCATGCGCAAGGTACACGCCAAGCCAGAAGGTCACGAAACCTATGATTCGCAGTTCCCAAAGATAGCACGATCCCCGTATGTGTTCGTAGAAGTAATCCATGGACAAAAGGACCGGATGCTTTTCGTAGTATTCGACGAAGAATTTCTGGATGCCTTTCGCCCAAAAGAACACAAAAAACCCGAGGCCCACAAAAATAACGCTACCGATTATGGCAACCCAAAGTCCAGTCATGTTTGATCGCCAATCCAGAGAATGAAAAACTATGACTTTCGCTCACCATCGGTTCGCGGTGTCCCAGGGCAACTCCCACGTATAGTGGAAGTTAACCCCTATCTGGGGTGAGAAGGTGCCGAATTCCACGGCCCATTGGTCCGTGTTCATGCCGTACGTGCCAGCGACGCCAACCTTGTTAATACCGGCGCCTGGCG
>CAZFEA010000189.1:0-6994 GCA_964518085.1 uncultured Dehalococcoidia bacterium | reverse complement strand
AGGCCGCTTCCTCCGGTCTGTAACATCGGTCACTGCTATCGAATTAGGTGCTGTTTACCTTAGACATAACTACAGTCAAGATTTATTATATTCCTCCTGTGACGGGGTGTCAAATCGAGTTCATAGGAGCGCGCGAAACTTCGCTGGGAATGTCTAAATCCCCCTTAATCCCCCTTTTTCAAAGGGGGAGACCGACATCATTTCCCCCTTTTTCAAAGGGGAAAATCCCCCTTTTTCCCCCTTTCGCGAAAGGGGGAAAAAGGGGGATTTTCCCTGTTTCACGGAAGGCTACATAGGGTTCTTTGGATCCAACGAGCTATTTCACCAGAGGGGCAAAGACCTCTTTGGCCATCTCGATCCCCGGGGACGAGAGAGAAAAGAATCTTCATCGACCCAGTGGACCTTCTCGCCCGGCAGGGCAACGGTAGACGGATCGAGACCGGCGGTAGATACATCCGTACGCGCCGAGGGGCTGCCGAAGCCTTTGACCAGGGCTGTCTGCCCTTCCTGGGTGAGCAGCCAGTTCAGGAAAACGGTTGCCGCGCTGGCGCTGGCCGGCTTCTTGACCAGGGCGATGTTACCGGTGCCCGGCGACAGGTCGCCGCCTTCGGCGACCCGCACCCACTTGACGGGCGCGCCCTTGGCGATGAACTCCGCGGTGGGTTCACGCATCGTCGCCAGCCCCACGGGGTATTTTCCCCGCGCCACCCATTCCACCTGCAGGCGCCAGTCCCGGCTCATGGCCGGTTCCTGTTTTATCAGCGCCCGGAGGTATTCCTTGCCCCGGTCGATGTCCCACACCCGGGTCAACAACATGGTCAGCCAGCCGCTCCCGGGTCCGCCCAACTGGGTTGGATCGTCCAGGGTCAATTTCCCTTTCCACTGCGGCTGCAACAGGTCAAGGTAGGATTTTATCTCGCCCTCCTTGACCATATCGCTGTTGACCGCGATGTACGTCCGGTAGCCGGCAATGAACGAGACTACCTGGTGGTCCCTGTCCATGAACGGCAGCTTATCTCCGCGCCAGACCCTGGCATCCATGATTTCCGGCAGGATGAGCATGGAGTCCAGTGGTTCAAAGATATTTTCGGGTTTGAGGCTGTTGAGCAACGTGGTGGCGCCGGTGATGACGCCGTCCGCCAGGTAAAGCCCGGCCTGTCTTTCCGAGAGAAGCTTCTTGGCAATCTGCGACCCGTTGCCGGCGACCCACTCGAGGTTAATGCCGTGCTTGCCCTTGAAGGCCTGCGTCAGGGCGTTCCTGGCCTCTGGCCCCGCCGAGGTGTAAATCAGCACCGTCCCTTCCTTCCTGGCATCGGCCAAGGTCTTCTCCCACTTGCCCTGCACAGCGTCTCTGGCAAGCGGCCTGCCGGCTGCGGCAGCCGGAGTGCTTTCCGGGGCGGACGGAGTGGCGCCGGAGCTACAGGCCGCCAGTGCGACGACGGTGAGTAATGCCATGCCGGCGACCAGGCCGCGCAGCGCACCCTCACCCCTTCGGCTTGGCCCGGGAGAGGCCTGATCCCCTCCGGTCCAGGAAAAAGAAACTCTATTCTTCTTCATCGTTGCCCTCCCGGCCGGTAGTCCGGCGAGTTTTCCACCTGTTCGAAGCCCGACCCCAAATCTACCCCCAGGGCGTCGTACCAGTTCGGCTCGGCGCATACCAAGCGGGCTTTGTTCCGCGAATCGGTGTTGAAGTGCTGAAAAGTCACTCCATGTGGCTTGATAGGAAGCAGTATCATGTCCCCTTTTTCCCATTCGTACTTCACGCCGTCGATATCGGTGTAGCCGCGCCCTTCCTGCACATAGTGGATTCGCCCTCCCTGGTGCTTTTGCCTGCCGGAGTTGCCGCCCGGGGGTATCTCCTGCGCCCAGAAAAGAAGGGTGCGGATAGCCACATCCTGCTTATCGGGATGAAGGTACCAGTAATACTGGCCCATGCGGTTGTTCTCCAGTGGTAAACTGTCTCCATCAACAACCTTGGTGGACCGGGCCATTCTTTCCCTCTCGCGGTCGCGGCGCTGGAACAGGGCTTCCAGGAGGTCTGGATTCGCTTGTTCTGGACTTCCAGGGAACTGCTTCTTATCCAACATTATTACTCCAAAGCATGAAAATGGCCATTTCACGGAATTGCGGTTGCCCTCTCCCTCGACGGGAGAGGGTCAGGGTGAGGGTGAAATGACGCCTCTACTGCCCTTCATCCAGTCGGGGTGCTCTTCTCTCTGTTCCAGGCGGTGCGCGGCGGCGTTGCCCATCGGTCGGAAATGGAAGGCGATCCATTCACAGGGCTGGTCCGGGTCCTCATTGAAGTGCTGGTGCTCCACCCCGCCGGGTTTGATGGGCAGCAAGATAAGGTCGTTCTTCTTCCAGGGGTATTTGACACCGTCTACGATGGTATACCCCTTTCCCTCCAGGACGTAAAGGCAAATACCGCCCTGGTGGACGTGCTTGCCCGAGTGGACTTTTATGTGGTTGATGAATACCGACCAGTACGGCACAGCGACATTGTCCCAGTCTTTCTGGTGCAGCAGGTACCTGAGCAATGCCTGCCGGGTCTGCTGAAAGGGGATGTCCTTCCCCTTGATGATGACCTTCCCCTGCTCGCGTTTGCGCGCCTCCTCGTTGGTGATGCGGTAGCTCTGGTCGTAGAGGGTCTCTTCAGGCTCCGCGCCGCGCCGGCGTTCGTTTACTTTTTCAACCATGGTGGCCTTAAGCTCCTATTTCGTTGAGTTCGTTGAGCTTTTCAACAGTGCCACTATTATAGTCCCTGAACAACAGGATTGTGCGCAAAATGAGGACCCAGTTTACCTCCCCCTTTTGCGAAAGGGGGATATAGGGGGATTTTGCCTGTTTCTTAAATCCCCCGTGCCGACGCTACTTGTCATCGGTCTTCTGTCCCAGCGTTCCCTCCCTGAGCATCATTGCCATCCAGGCATTGAACAGGTTCCCCCCCGAGCCATCGCCGCCACCGGTTACCAGGACGTCGGGGGTGATCTTGACCCGGCCATTGGCCACCTCCTGGAGTACCTTCAAAATGGAAAGAAGCCGGGGACCCAGGACCTCGTTTTGGGCCCTGTAGGCGTCCGCGGTAGCCCGGCCCACTTCCCTCTGCTCATAGGCGCTGCCGTCGGCCTTAGACCTGGTGGCGTCGCGTATGCCTTCGGCTTCCCTGCGGAATGCGTCGGCCTTGTCCGCGGCAATCTGGATGGAAAGTTTTGCGGTGATCACATCGGTCTGCTTGTCGGCCTGGGCCTTGCGCTGCTCGACTTCGATCCTCTTTTCCTGTGCCAGCGCCTGTTCCTTGTACTGGGCCTGCTGCTGCAGGGCGATTTCCTTGTCCGTCTGCGTTTTGAGCAGGGTCTGGTCCACGGCGATGTACGCGATCAGCAGGTTCTGGGCCTCGACATGGTACTGTTTGAACTCCTCCCGCGCCCGCTCCAGGGCTTCCCGCTGCAACTCGTAGCGGCTCTGCACAAACTCAATGGCCTTCTTTTCGCCCGCTTTGTTGCGGAATGAAGAGTCGATCAGGGGATGGACGATTTGCTCGATGAGGTTGGCCACCGAGCCAAACCTGGCGATGATAAATGCGGCATGCTCGGGGCGGATGCGGATGATCATCCGGACATCGACATCGAGTTGGAAACCGTCCTTGGAGGTGACCCGCAACTGGCTGAACTTGAAAAACTCGGTAGCTTTTTCGGTACCGGAGGGTTCCTTGCCCCTGGAATCGGCCTCGCCTTTGAGGTCAAGGAAGCCCGGCGCTACCGCATGTTCGGCCCGGATCCCGGTGGACGCCGCCCAGTCAATGGTTACCGCGCTGGTGGGAACAAAATACAGCGTGAAGGCGATCGGGTTCAGGTTATACTTCCCCGGCGCCACCGGGTCTCTCCAGATACCCCGGGTGTTCCGGTCGGATTTCAACAATGTCTCCGCCTCCTCATGAAGCGGCTGTCTGAGGTCGGGAGGAACCTCCGTTTCGGATGGCAGCGCCCCACCTTTTTCCAGCTCCTGGCCGATGTTGGACCTCAACACCGCCACGTAGCCGGGCGGCACTTCGGCAACCTGGAAAAGCTCAACTTTGAAGAGGAGAGGATTGATGTAATACCGGCCCGGCTGGAGCGTGTCGAGCTGGGGTCCTCGGTAGCCCCGGCTTTCCAGGCAAGCCTGCCCGTTCTGGAAAAACTCATGGGGTCTGGCCTTGCCGTAGGATCCTTCGGGGGACTCCAGCGGTTTGGGCGCAATAATGTAACCCGGCGGCAACGGTATGCCGTCCAGGGCCACAACAACGCCCACCGTCTCCTTGGGAACATCGGTGACCGGCTTCCTGGTGACGTTGAATACCCGCGTGTTGATGCGGTATGTCCCCGGGCGAAGGATGGCCACCTGCGGTCCTTTCATGCCCCCATCTTCCAGGAACGCCCCGGCGTCCTGGAAACAGTCGCAGACCACCTCATCACCGAGAAGCCGGCCCGTTGGAATTGGGACGCCGTCAACAGACTCGACCATGCCGACTTCGTCAGGACCGATATTGGTGACGGCGGCTTCCTCTATTTTCCACATGACAGGGTTTCGCCAGTACAGTCCCGGCATCAACGTCTGGGCCTGGATGCCGATTTCGCCCTTGCGAGCTATGATCTGGCCATCAGGCATCTTGGGGCCGAACATTTTCTTGTTGAGTATCCCCACTTCATCATCATCTATGAGGGTAAAACCCTTCCGCCAGAACACATACGCCGCTATGAGGACGACAAGCGCGGTGACACCCCGGATTACCCAGGCCACCAGGCCACCGGCTATGAAGGCATAGATGTTAAGGGCAATGAGCGCGATAGTGCCCCAGATTATCCAGGTTAACATATTCACCTCTTACCGAATTGCAAGGTTGCAAGATTGAAAGATTGGAAAATTCGCCCCGGCGGGGCGGAACTCAACAACTCAACAACTCAAAGAACTCAACGAACCCAAAGAACCCAACGAACTCAAGGGACCCGCCTAAGCGCGGCGGCGATTTTCCCCGGCGTTAGCGGCAGTTCGTGAATGCGGACGCCCACCGCATCGAATATGGCATTGTTTAAGGCGGCGGCCACCGGCACCATGGGCGGCTCGCCGATGCCGCGAGCGCCGAAGGGGCCGTATTTACTCGGCACTTCGATTATGGTCCTCTCAATCGACGACGGCGCGTCGCCGGCCCGGGGCATGCGGTAGTCGGCCAGGCTCGCGTTCAGCGTTTTTCCCCCTTCGGTCACCAGGCCCTCGCTCAGGCCATAGCCGGCGCCCTGAACGATCCCGCCATCTATTTGTCCCTCGACATTTCTCCGGTTGAGGGCAAATCCGACATCATGAGCGGCGAAGTACTTCAATATCTTCACCTTCCCGGTTTCGCGGTCGACGGCCACCTTAACCGCATGGGTCCCGGTCTGCACGCCATCAAACAGGTCCTTGTCTTCCCGTGTCCGCGCCACCCTTGCCTCTCGCAGTTCCTCGCCGATTCCTACCACCGGCCCCCGGGGAGAAGTAATGGCTTCGGCGCAGAGCGAGGCGATGGTCACCTCTTTGGCCGGGGCGTTGTCCAGGAATATTTTGCCAGCGCACGATTTCAGCGCTTCCGGGGCTACCTTCAGCCTTTCTGCCGCCAGGGCGATGAGCTGCCTCCGGGCATCTTCGGCCGCGAGGCGCACCGTGTTGCCCACCCGGTAGGTGGTCTGGCTGCCTCCGGTGCCTCGTTCATAGGGAGTGGTGTCGGTATCCGAGGCCACGATGGTGATGCTTTCGGGCCAGAGACCGACGACCTCGGCCACGATCTGGGCCAGGATGTCGTGCTGCCCGCCGCCCTGCTCGGTGCATCCGGTAAACAGGGTAGCCGTGCCGTCTTCGTTAAACTTCAGCCATGTCGTCGATGGCGGCCCATCCTCGCCAACCTTGTGGATGCCCCACCACACGCTGGCCACACCCCATCCTTCGGCCAGCGGGCCCTGGCTGTCACGGTTGGCAGCCAGATAATTTCTGGCGGCAACCATGGTCTCGCGAATCCCTAGCGGGCCCAGAATGCCGCCCGAGGGGAGCTTCTCCCCGCTCTTGATCACGTTGCGCAGGCGAAACTCCAGGGGATCGAGGCCCAGTTTGCGGGCCAACCCGTCCAGGTGGGACTCGGTAACAAAGTTCTGCTGGGGGGCCCGGGGGGCGCGGCAGTGACCGGTGGGAGTATTGTTCGAGTAGACTATGCTGGCCTCGATGTCCACGTTCGGTATGGAATACGGCCCCTGTATCTGGTTGTAGCTTGCCGAGCCGCCGGTGTTGCTATCGTTGTAGGCGCCGATATCGAAGACCAGCCGCGCTTTCAGGGCCACCAGACGGCCGTCTTTGGCGGCGCCACTGGTTATGTCAATGTAAGAGCCCGTCCTGATAAAGGTGGATGTAAGTTCCTCACGAAAGTCCAGGACCATTTTCACCGGGCAGCCGCTCTTCATGGCGAGCAAGACGCAGGCAGGTTCGATGTTGACCGTGCCTTTGCCTCCAAAATCGCCGCCCACGCGCGCGGCGATGACCCTGATGCGCGCCATTGGCAGTCGCAGCACCTCGGAAATCACCTTGCGGACAACGAAGGGGGCCTTGCTGCTGTCCCACACGGTTACTTTGCCCGCCGGCGACACGGCAGCCACCACCTGGTGGGGCTGGGTGAAGCCCTGATGGCCGGATGGCGTCGAGTACCTCTCCCGGTGGATTACCTCGGCGCCGGCCAGGGCCATGTCCACGTCTCCCTTCTTCAGGCGCACCCGGTGCAAAACGTTGCCGCTGCCGTTGTGCGCCGGATGGTTCGACCGGTAGCCGGCCAGGTCCTGGTGGATGACGGGGGCGCCGGGTTTCAAGGCTTCCAGGGCGTTGGCCACCACCGGCAATGCCTCGTATTCGACCTCTATCAGGGCGGCGGCTTCCTCAGCAATGTCCTGGTCGATGGCGGCTACCGCGGCTACCGGGTCGCCCACATAGCGGACCTTTTCGG
>CAZFEA010000188.1:0-6996 GCA_964518085.1 uncultured Dehalococcoidia bacterium | reverse complement strand
AAGGAGAAGATCAGGCCCTTCCTCGAGTCCTTCGGCGACGACTGCTCGGCGCTTATCAGCTACTACTACATTTCTTTTATGTATCGCAAAGACCTTTTCGCTCCGCGCATCAGCTCGCTCGATTTTGCCATGGTTTTCGAATCAAAATTCAAGGGACTGGGAGGCGAAATACGCTACCGATCGAAAGTGAGGCGGATCTTGACCCGGGACGGAAAAGCTAGCGGAGTGGGCCTGAAGAATGGCGAGGAAATCCCCGCCAGGGCGGTGGTATCCAACGCTGATGGCTATCAAACGCTTTTCCATCTTCTTGGGGCTGAGTTCGTGCCTCCGGGCCTGGCACAGATTTACCGCACGGCGCCGCTATTCGGTTCCTTTTTACTGGTGTCCCTGGGTGTGGGTGTATCGCTCACCGAGAAGGACTTTCCGGCCCGCATGGTAGCTGAATGGACCGATCCTGGGCCGATAAGCCGCGGACTGGCCGGCCTGGAGAAGGCGCCGTTCATTTACAAGATTGAGTCCCTGTACAACCCCGGCGCCGCTCCCCCGGGCAAAGGCGTGGTCCTGGCGGAAGTGGTGGCGGAATATCCTGAGTGGGGTGATTTGAAGCGAGACCCGGCAAGATACCGCGAGGCAAAGCAGCGGGTACAGGAGGTAGCCATTCGCCGGGCGGAGAAGGCCTTTCCTCGGTTAAGAGGCAAGGTAGAAGTTGCCGATGTCGCCACGCCGGTCACCTTCGAGCGCTATACCGGAAACCGGGAAGGCTCGATACAGGGCTGGAAACCCACGCCACAGATGATGCGCCGGATGTACTTGCCGTGGAGTCCGACCGCCCTGCCCAACTTTTTCATGGTCGGGCAATGGGTGGCGGTAGGGGGTGGAATCCCGCCATCCATAACCGGAGGCGAAAAGGTGGCCGGGCTGGTAACCAGATATTTGAGATAACCGTAACGTTACAACTTTGTTATTCTGGCGGTTATCATTTTATAACTTCTTTATGGCCCTTCCTTTAGCATAGCATCTGGACTTGAAGAATATAATCAGGAGGTCAAATGAAAGGCGACGCCAAGGTTATCGAGGTACTTAACTCCCTGCTGGCAAACGAGCTCACGGCAATCAACCAGTACATGGTCCACGCGGAAATTTGCGAAAACTGGGGCTATGAAAAGTTGCACCAGAAGATTCAGAAGCGGGCTATTACCGAGATGAAGCACGCGGAGAAGCTCATCGCCCGCATCATCTTCCTGGAAGGCGCTCCGGTGGTGAGCAAACTCAACGAGGTAAATATCGGCCAGGATGTCCCCAGGATGTTCGCCAATGACCACGGGGCTGAAGCCGTTGCCATCAGGGACTATAACGCGGCTATTGTCGTCTGCGGCGATGCCCGCGATTATGCCACGAGGGAACTTCTCGAAGGCATCCTCCAGGACGAGGACCAGCACATCGACGATATCGAAGCGATCCAGGACGAAATCAGCCACATGGGCATCCAGGTCTTCCTGTCAACGCAGGTCAGCTAAGCGTTCACAGGCACGGAGGCCTGTGCCACCCGTAGCCGCACGCTGCCGCGTGCCACCCGTAGCTGCACGTTGCACGTGCCACCCGTAGCCGCACGTTGCACGTGCCGGGGGTGTGAACGTTTTTCTGATCAAACACCCGTGAGCTGCCCTTCCAACCTGTGAATGAAAATGATGTCTCACAGGCAGGGCCGCCTGTGGTACCGGTATTTCCGGAGGCATCATCCATGCCCCCTTGCCAGGGGCGCCATGAAGTATGAAAATGGCCTATCATCACGAGGAGGCCCGGTCCACCTCCCCCTTTCGCAAAAGGGGATACAGGGGGATTTGCCCTTTTTCAAAGGGGGAGACGGCGACAGTTTCGTAACAAACTCCATGTCTCACAGGCAGGGCCGCCTGCAATACTGCCTGTTTTCCGGGGAAAGAAAGGAACCAGTCTGTGGCTGCCAACGTCAACGAAATCAGAAAGCGCCTCAAGGAGCATTACCCGAACGCCAAAATAGCCCTGAACTACGGCAATCCGATGGAACTGCTGGTGGCCACCATCCTTTCTGCCCAGTGCACCGACGTTATGGTGAACAAGGTCACCACGGCCCTATTCAAGAAATATCGCACTGTCGAAGCCTATGCCGGGGCCAATCTCCAAGAATTCGAGCAGGAGATCAGGTCTACCGGCTTCTATCATAACAAAGCGAAGTCGATAACCGGCGCTGCCCGGATTATACTGGAGAGCTTTGGCGGCAAGGTCCCTTCGACCATGGCCGAATTGGTCACCCTGCCCGGGGTGGCCCGCAAGACGGCCAACATCGTTCTCTACAACGCCTACGGCAAGATCGAGGGCATTGCCGTGGATACCCATGTCCGGCGGGTCTCGCAGCGGCTGAGGCTTACCAAAAATGAAGACCCTGAAAAGATCGAACAGGACCTGATGAAGCAGCTACCCCGGGAGGAGTGGGGTATCTTCTCTTACTGGCTGATCGACCATGGCCGGGGCATCTGCTTTGGCAGGAAACCCAACTGCGGAGGCTGCTTCTTGAACGACATATGCCCTATGGCATTCAAAGTAACAAGTGACAAGTGGCAAACAAACTGCAATAGCGAACTTCCAAAGCTGAAAAACTGATACCTGTTACCTGTTGCCTGTTACCCGGGCGACGGAGGCAAATATGGTTACCGACGAATATGAAAAAAAGCGCGACTTTGAGAAAACACCCGAACCCAGGGGAAAGAAACCGGTTGTTTCCGCCGACAAACTGCAGTTTGTCGTCCACCGGCACCAGGCCAGTCATCTTCACTGGGACCTGCGCCTGGAAATGGACGGCGTCCTGAAAAGCTGGGCGGTGCCCAAAGAGCCACCACTGGAGCCGGGCATCCGCCGGCTGGGGGTGCAGGTCGAAGACCATCCCATGGACTACAAGGATTTCGAGGGGACCATCCCGGAGGGGGAGTATGGCGCCGGCACGGTTGAAATCTGGGACAATGGAAATTACCAGCTTCAGGTGCGTGAACCGGACAAAATCGAATTCGTCCTCGGCGGCAAAAAGATGAACGGCCCGTATGTCCTGGTCCATACCCGCGGCAAGAACTGGATCCTGCTGAAGCGGAAGGGCCGATAGCAGGCATTAGTACCCGCAGTTGACGCCTTTCTAACTACTGTGATAGCATAATGATATCATCGATGAAGACATTGTCTCACAGGCAGGGCCGCCTGTGGTACCGGTATTTCCGGAGCAAAACGCCATGTCTCACAGGCAGGGGCCGCCTGTGGTACCGGTTATTTTCCGGGGAAAAGGTCAGTTATGGCACAAATCCTGGTTCGAAATCTAGATAAGCAGGTTATTGACCGGCTAAAGGAACGTGCCAGGGCCGGAGGGCGTTCCCTACAGATGGAGGTGAAGCTGATCCTTGAGGATGCTATTCAGGCGCCTAAGCTGGACATGGCGATGGCCCGTAAGATCAGCGAGGAGTTCCAGCGGAGGTTCCAGGACCGCCAGATCCCTCATACGGTTGCACTGATTCGCGAGGACCGCGAACGGTGACCATGCTCATAGTCGATGCGAGTGTGGCGGCGAAATGGCTTGTCAAGGAAGAATTCAGCGAAGCAGCTCTCAACCTTCTCAGTCCAGGCAATCAGCTCGGTGCCCCTGATTTCCTTCTCCTGGAAATGGACAGCATAATCGGCAAATGGGTCCGGCGCCGCGCCATCGGTCCGGGGGAGGGCAGCGAACTGCGAAATGCTTTTCACCGCTATCCAATACAATATACTTCCTTTGTGCCTCTTCTTGATTCCGCTTTTGCCATTTCCATCGACACGGGCCAGAGCATTTACGATTGTTTATATGTGGCGCTGGCAACCCTTCTGAACCACAGCATGGTAACCGCGGACCGCAGGCTCTACGACAGCCTCAAGGGAAGCGTTTTTGGGCACCACGTCGGGTGGATTGAAGACCTGGCTTTGTGATACATGTTCCCTTTCTTCGTATATAATAGCCGGTTGAAGTAACTAAGAGGTCGCTCTTTTGCGATTACCAGGCCAGCCGGGGTCGAAAAATGAACAGGCCACGCCGGGTCTCGCCCAGACCTTTACCCAGCTTTATGAGCAATATTTGCCGAAGGTCTACAGGTTTATCAGCTACCGGGTGGCCGACATCCATATGGCCGAGGACCTGACCTCCCTGGTATTCGAAAAAGCCCTGACCAGGTTCACCAGCTACAACCCCAACAAGGCAGCTTTCTCGACATGGATTTTCTCCATTGCCCGGAACACAGTGATCGACCACTTCCGCACCAGCCGCAAAGACCGGACCCTCCAGTTGGACGACATGCCCTGGGTCCCCGATGGAAAAGCGTCGCCTGAAGATGAGGCAATCCGGGCAGAAGAAAGCCGCAGACTGGCCTTCTGCATTTCCACCCTGGGCAAGAATGAACAGGAAATCATCTCTTTCAAGTTCGGTGGGGAAATGAACAACCGCCAGATCTCCGCCATGCTCGGACTCAGCGAGTCCAATATCGGGACGATCATCTATCGCGCGGTAAGGAAATTGGCGGACTGCGTCAGGGGGCAAAATGGCCGGTGAGCGCGAGCGAGAGCAGGCTTTTTCTCGAATAGTGGACCGGCTCCTGGCAGGGGAGCAGGCCAGTATCGATCCCGAGACCGAGCAGTCGCTGGCCAGGGAGCTGGAATTTGCCCGCAAGATGATTGCTGTCCGTCCGTCACCGGACCCCGGCTTTCAAGCCAGCCTCAAGGCAAAACTGCTGCAGAGACTCGCCGAACAGGAGGCGCAGGCCCGGCGCTACGCGCCCTGGTGGCAGAGGCTGCTGCCACAGACCCGCGCCTGGCAGGCAGTTGCCGCCATGCTATTTGTCTTCGTCATCGGTGGAATCCTGTGGGCGACGGGGATTTTCCGGCCGGCCGGGCTGTCTCCAGGTTCCATAATAGCTGTGGAAGCCAGCACGAATAAGGCGACCTACCGCCCGGGCGAACAGGTGAAGATTGAAGTTACCCTGCGAAACGTCACCTCCCAGCCGCTGGAGATCAAGGAATTCCCGCCCATACTGAGCCTGATGAGCGCCGATTCGAGACAGCCGGTGTATACCTTCGTCCCTGCCCAGGCAGCAAAGACCCTGGCGCCTGACGAGAGGGCGGAGTTCACCCTGGCTTGGGACCAGCGCGACGCCCGGGGGAGGCCGGCGCCAGGCGGAGGCTACTATATCGAACTGGAAGACCTGGAATCCCGCGGCCGGGCGATACCGTTGAATTTGACCCACCCGGCGCGGTTCAATATTCTCGATTAGCAGTTCCCATGTTCTGCAAATTGCCGGGAAACCCTGTGATACTTTTGGCGGCGCTTCGTACATTAGGGTAAACAATTTGCAGAACAAGAAGGGAGGCCAACCATGAAAAAATTGGGACTCATCATACTGGCGGCGGTCCTGGTAGCCACAATCATTTTGAGCGCGTGCTCGCCGGCGCCCCCGCCGCCGGCGCCGCCCCAGCCGGCGCAACAGGCTCCATCGGCTCGCACCGACCCCGGAGTTCCCCGTCCGCCGTCAGGCGCTCCGGCGCCATCTCTACCGGGCGGCGGCGCCGCCCCGTACCTGCCCCCCGCCCCCGGCCGGCAACCCCCGCAGGATACCATCGGTTTCGCCGCCGGCGGCGCCAAGGACATCGGCAATTTCCGCGAAAACATCCGCAATAACTACCTGCCATTGCCCACCGATGTGACCTACGAGGGACTTTTCTACGATTATTTCTTTGATACCGGTGCTACCCGGCCCACCAACAAGCTGTTTGCCCCGTCGTACAGCTATGCCGTCACCCGCGACCCCTTCTCCGGGCAGCCTGAATACTATCTGGCGGTAGGGCTAAACTCCGGGATGAAGGATCGGGACTTCGGAAGAAAGAAACTGAACCTGGTAATAGTCCTGGACAACTCGGGGTCCATGAGCCAGAGCTTCAACCAGTATTACTATGACCGCTTCGGCGCCAGGATCGACGCCTATGCCGAAGAAGGCATCATGCGCGGCTCCAAAATGGAGAGCGCCAACGAGTCGGTCCGGGCTATCCTCGACCAGCTTGGCCCGGAAGACAGGTTCGCCATCGTGCTGTTCAACAGCGGCGCCTCGCTGTTCAGGTCCATGGGGCCGGTGCGCGGCGCCAACATGAGGTCTATCAGCAACAGCGTGAGCAATATCCTGGCCGGCGGCGGCACCAACATGATGGCCGGGCTGCAAATGGGGACCGACCAGTTCAGCAGGTGGGAGCTAAATGACTATGAATATGAAAACCGCATCATATTCCTTACTGACGCCCAGCCCAACACCGGGGATACCAGCCCCGCCGGACTGCTGGGCGTCGCCCGCCGGAACGCCGATAGACGCATTTACACCACCTTCATCGGCATCGGCGTCGACTTCAATAGCGAGCTGATCGAAGACATTACCAAGATTAAGGGCGCCAACTACTACTCCGTCCATTCGCCTAAACAATTCCGCAACCGCGTCAGAGAAGAGTTCGACTTTATGGTCACCCCGCTGGTGTTCAACCTGCGAATGAAGTTCGAGTCCCGCGGCTGGCAGATCGAAAAGGTCTTCGGCAGCCCGGAAGCCAGCGAAGCCACCGGGGAACTGATGAAAATCAACACCCTGTTCCCTTCGAAGCGGGAAGACGGAGAGACCAGGGGCGGCCTGGTGCTCCTCAAGCTGAGGAAGACATCCCCGGAACCCGGCGAACAGGTCTACCTGAGGGTGAGCTATGAAGACCGGGACGGAAGACGGGATAGCGGCGAAGAGGTGATTTACCTGGACCGGGAAACTCCGGAATACTTCGGCAACAGCGGCATCCGCAAGGGCATACTGCTGACCAGGTATGCTTCGCTGCTAAGGAACTGGATGATTGACGAACGCCAGTACCGGCAGACCGGTGGCTCGTGGACCGCCAGCGTCCGGGATGATACCGGCATCGTCATCCCGGTGCACGCCC
>CAZFEA010000187.1:0-6999 GCA_964518085.1 uncultured Dehalococcoidia bacterium | reverse complement strand
TAAATCCCCCTCAATCCCCCTTTTTCAAAGGGGGAGGTAGCTTAAATCCCCCTCGGTCCCCCTTTTTCAAAGGGGGAGGTTTGGCCACGGCGCGCCGTGGCGCTACGGGCACGCGGCAGCGTGCCGCTACGGACAGTTCAGACTGTTCGACTGTTCGACTGTTCGACTGTTCGACTGTTCGACTGTTCAGACTGCTCCGGCACGCGCAGCGTGCCGCTACGTGCGGCAGGTGGTGCACAGGTCGAACTGCTCCGGCGGCAGGTTCCACTTCTTGCTGATGTACTCAAGCTGGTACTCGGGAGCGATGGGATTGCCGCACTTCTGGCACTTCTTGAGCTTGAATTCGGTGTTCCACTTCTTGAACACCCGCTTGTCGCCGATATCCTGCATCTCGATGCAGTCCGTGGGGCAGACGTAGTTGCAGGTGCCGCAGCCGATGCAGTCCTTGCTCGGCCCGAAGAAGGGCGTGGCCGCCCACTTGGTCGAGCCGCGATTGACCAGGCTCAGGGCGGTAACCCCAACCACCTGGTCGCACACCCGGGCGCATAGCCCGCAAAGAATGCAGACGTCGTTCATCACCTGGTAGCGGTGTTTAGTGACGCCGTAGCGGCGGGCAAAACCGGTTATCTGGGGCTTCACATTGCAACGGGCCGCCAGGAGCTCTATCACCAGCTTGCGTACCGCCAGCGCCCGGGGGGAAGCCGTCTGCACGTCGATGCCCTCACGGACAGGATACATGCACGATGCCACCACCCGTGAGCGGCCAGGAACCTCCGAAACCTCCACGGAACACATCCGGCAGCGGCCATCGGGCTTTACCGCGTCGTTGTGGCACAAGGTCGGGATGTCGAACCCGTTTTCCCGGCAGACCTTAAGCAGCATCTCCCCCTCTCCTGCCTGATAGGGGTTGCCATTTATCTTCAGACTGATCACTGTCACTTTTTTGACCTCACTTCGATGGCGTCGAGCTTGCAGGCCTGGAGGCAGGCGCCGCACTGGATACACTTGCTGATGTCCAGGAGGACGGGCTTTTTCTTGCCCATAAAGGTTATGGCGCCGGTGGGGCAGGACTTGACACACAGCCCGCAACCGGGGCACCTGGGATCAATGATCTGGTGAAGAATCAGGGCCTTGCACACGCCAGCCGGGCACCGGCCGTCCTTGATGTGCGCATCCCATTCTTCGCGGAAATAGCGGATGGAGGTGAGCACCGGGTTGGGCGCCATCTTGCCCAGGCCGCAAATTGAGCCATCGATGATGGCCGACGACATTTCTTCGATCCAGGCGATATCGCTTTCGCTGCCCTTGCCCTCGGTGATGTTCTCGACTATCAGGCGCATTTGTTTGACGCCTTCCCGGCAGGGAACGCATTTCCCGCAGTTTTCCCCCTCGAGGAAGGAAAGGAAGTAATGGGCCACGTCAACCATGCAGGTGGAATCATCCATCACTATCAGGCCGCCGGAGCCCATGATGGAACCGGCTTTGGTTATTTCGTCGAAGTCCACGGGCATGTCCAGCAGGCTCTCCGGCAGGCAGCCGCCCGACGGCCCTCCGGTCTGTACCGCCTTGAATTTTCTATTCCTGGGGACGCCGCCGCCGATGTCGTAAATGATCTCGCGCAGGGACATTCCCATGGGCACCTCTACCAGGCCAGTATTGTTGATCTTGCCCACCAGCGAGAATATCTTGGTGCCCTTGCTCCTGGCGGTGCCGATGGTGCCATACCAGTCGGCGCCCTTTTCGATGATCATGGGCACGTTGGCCCAGGTCTCGACATTGTTGATCAGGGTAGGTTTGCCCCAGAGACCCTTTTCGGCGGTATGGATATACTTGTCGGTAGGCTCACCGACCTTGCCTTCAATGGAGGCGATGAGCGCGGTGGTCTCGCCGCAAATATAGGCGCCACCGCCGCGGTTTATCCTGACATCGAAGTCCAGCCCGGAGCCGAGGATGTTCTTTCCCAGCAGTCCGTATTCCCTGGCCTGGTCGATGGCCCGCTGCAGGTTTTCCACTGCCAGCGGATACTCGTGCCGGATGTAGACAAATCCGTGCTGGGAGGCGATGGCAAAAGCGCCGGTGATCATCCCTTCCAGGACCAGGTGAGGATTTCTCTCCACCAGGCTCCTGTCCATGAAAGCACCCGGGTCACCCTCGTCGCAGTTGCAGATCAGGTACTTCGGCTCGCCGTGGGCATTTCTCACCGTTTCCCACTTGACTCCTGCCGGGAAGCCGCCGCCGCCGCGTCCCCTCAGGTTCGCTTTCTTCACCTCGTCCAGGACTTTCAACTGGCCCATCTCGAAGAGGGCCTTGGCCAGGTTCTGGTAACCTCCGGACCCGATGTAGTCCTCGATGTTTTTCGGGTCCATCAAGGTATTGGCGCCGAGCAGCAGCCTCATCTGCTTCTGGTAAAAGGGAATCTCCTCCTCGTGAGTGACCTTTTGTTTGGTAACCGGGTCGGTGTACCGCAGTTTGTCGATCAACTCGCCCTTGAGGAGGGTTGATTCGATAACCGCCGGGGCGTCTTCGGCCTTGACCTTCTGGTAGAAGATGTCCCTGGGATATACTCCCACAATAGGCCCCCTCTCGCAGAGGCCGCGGCAACCCACCACCCGGACTTCGATGTCGCTCTTCAGGTTGCGTCTGTCCACCTCGTCTTCAAAGGCAGCGGCGACGGCCCGGGAGCCGTATGCCTGGCAACCCGTGCCGCCGCATACGGTTATTACCGGCTTTTTGGGATCACGGCGGCTGAGAATCTGGCGCTGCAGATTCTGCAGATCGGCTGGAGACTTCAATATCATGTTTCTGACTCTTTACTTGTATTTCTCTATTATTCTGTCTACTTTGTCCAGCTCCACATTCCCGTGATAGTCCTTGTTCACGATGACCACCGGTCCCATGGCGCAGGCGCCGACGCACCGCACCTCCTCCAGGGTAAATTTCATGTCCGGGGTGGTAAAACCGCGCTGCACCTTCAGGTCCCGCTCCAGCTTGTCCACGATCCTGGCCGCGCCGCGGACATGGCAGGCGGTGCCGGTGCACACCTGGACCAGGTGCTTGCCGCGCGGCTTCAAGCTCAGGGTCTTGTAGAAGGTAGCCACAGCATAGACCTGGCTGCGCGGCATTTTCAGCTCCTGGCTCACCTGCTCCAGGGCTTCCGGCGAAAGATAACGTTCCTCTTCCATGATGTCCTGGAGAATGGAAACGATATACCCCTGTTCCCGGTTGTACCGGTTGACGATGTCGGTGACCGCCTTAGACATGAGCAAGCTCCGTTTCCTTGACTGCCGGCTCGCATTTAGCCCTGAGTTCGGCCCACAGGGCGTTTACCCGGTCCTGAATCTTCTGAACGACATCCGCCGGCAGATGGCGGAAGCGGCCCTGGGGCTTGAAGTATTCGCTCACCGGGCGAAGCTTCGGGAAATCAAAACTCAGTTTGTATTTTCCGTTCTCGATTTCATAGAGCGGGAAAACGCCGCTCTCGGTCGCCAGCCGGCTGATCTTGACCGATGCGTCCACCGGCGAGCGCCATCCCGTGGGGCACGGCGAGTATACGTGCACATAGGCCGGCCCGTTCAACACGGCTGCCTTCTTGACCTTCTCCATCAGGTCGAAGGGATAGCCGGCAGAAGCGGTAGCCACATACGGAATCCGGTGAGCAGCGGCAATAGCCGGCATATCCTTCTTCCAGGTTAGCTGGCCCACGGCATTCTTTCCGGCCGGGGCGGTGGTGGTGGTGGCCCCGTAGGGAGTCGAACTTGAACGCTGCACACCGGTGTTCATATAGGCCTCGTTGTCCAGGCAGATGTAAACGAAATCGTGGCCCCGTTCCAGGGCGCCGGACAGCGCCTGGAGACCGATGTCCGCGGTGGCGCCATCGCCGCCGATAGCCGCCACATGGAAGTGCCTGCCGATCTTGCCCTTCCGTCTCATGACCTTATAGGCCGACTCGATGCCCGAAGCCACGGCGGCCGTGTTTTCAAACAGGGTGTGAATCCAGGGGAGGTTCCAGGATGTCTGCGGAAACTGCGATGAGACAATCTCCATGCAGCCCGTGGCCATGGCTACCACCGCCTGCGACCCCAGCGCCTTGATGCAGTACCTCAGCGCCAGGGCCTCCCCGCACCCCACACAGGCGCGGTTGCCCGAGGCAAAGTTTTCCGACCTCGGCGCCACCAGGCCAACGTAAGTGGTGTACTTGTCCATTATTCTCGAACTCCGATCAGTTGGAACTCTTCCGCCGGCTTTTCAGTGACCGCACGGATGCCTCGTTGAAAAATGTCCTCGAAATTATCAGTGAACACGTCGCGGCCGCCGAGGCCGCCGACAAAGCCCATCACCCCGTGTCTGGTTGCCAGGGGATACAGGGCGGCCTTGACCTCCGAGCAGACCGGCCCGCCGGGACCACCGTAAGATATCGACCGGTCGAAGACCATGAGCACCCTGGCGTTTTTCACTGCTTGGCGCAGTTCTTCGAAGGGGAAAGGCCGCCACAGGCGCAACTTCAGAAGACCTACCTTCTTCCCCTCGTCCCTGAGCTTGTCCACGGTCAGCGAGGCCGTTTCGGCAAAGCTGCCCATCATCAGCAAGAGCACTTCGGCATCCTCGGCCCGGTAGGACTCCACCGGTTTGTAGTGCCTGCCGGTAAGCTTGCCGTACTCTTCCCATACCTCCAGGATGACCTTCTTGGATTCCCGCAGGGCGAAGTCCTGGGCCTTCTTGGCTTCGGTAAACACGGCCGGGAGGGCAAAGGCCCCCATGGTGGTCGGTTTGGCAGGGTTAAGGGCATAGGGATGCTTGTATGGAGGCAGAAATTTCTTTACCAGCTCTTCATCTTCGATGAACAGCGGCTCTACCATGTGGGACAGATGAAATCCGTCGAGATGGACCATGGTGGGTATGAGCACCCGGGGGTCTTCGGCATAACGGAAGGCGCACAGAGTGTTATCGAAGACATCCTGACCGTTTTCGGCGAACACCTGTATCCAGCCCACATCGCGGGTGGCCATGACGTCCGAGTGGTCGCCCCAGACGCTCAACGGCGCCGATATGGCGCGGTTGGCGACATTCATTACGATGGGCAAGCGCATGCCCGCGGCCACGAAAAGCACCTCGTGCATCAGCTCGAGGCCCTGGCTGGCAGTAGCCGTATAGCTGCGGGCGCCGGTGGCCGATGAGCCGCAGCAGGCGCTCATCGCCGAATGTTCGGACTCCACGCAGACAAACTCGGCATCAAGTTCGCCGTTGGCCACTTTCTCGGCCAGGCTTTCCACGATATGGGTCTGCGGGGTGATGGGATAGGCGGCAATGACCTCAGCCTGGGCCAGCTTGACCGCCTCGGCCACGGCCACGGAAACTTCCATGCCTACTCGTTTAGCCATTATTCTCCCTCCTCGACCATGCTGATGGCCCGGGTGGGGCATTCGGTGGCGCAGGTGCCGCAGCCATAGCAATGAAACAGATTAGCTCCGAACTTTCCTTCCTTGTCCTGGCCGATGCACTCCTGGGGGCAAACAAGGTAGCAGATGCCGCAGCGGATGCACCGTTCGTGTATCCAGACCGGGCGCTGCGTCTTCCAGTCGCCGGTGCTGTACAGGGCAGTGCTGCCGGGATCGGTGACCACACAGCCCAGCGGTATTTCCTTCCAGGTAAACAGTTTTTCCGGCACGAAAGTCAGTTTGGGAGCCGTGACCACCGGCGCCTTGTCCATGACTACCGTATCCTTATGCGCCCGCAGGGCCGCCTGGTAATTCGATTTGGCCCTGGCCCCGAAGCGGTGGTTTAAAGGCTCTTCGAGAGCCTCCAGTCTCACCATGGGCAGTGCCTTCAGCATCGCCCCCAGCATGGTGGTATTGACGATGTTCACACCGAGGAGCTCCTTGGCGATAGACGACGCATCCACTACCGCCACCGGCCACCTGCCGCCGAATATCTCCTGTATCTGCTGCGCGTTCCGCTTGGTGTTGACCACGATAATGCCGTTGTCTTTCAAGCCTGAGGCGACATCGGCGATACGGATCAGACCCGGGTCCATGACGACCACCATGTCCGGCCTGGTGATGCCGGCGCGGTTTCTAATCCGCTCATCATCCGAGACCCGGACAAAGGAGAGCACGGGCGCGCCGCGTCGTTCCGGGCCGAAGCTGGGAAAAGCCTGGGCATACTTACCCTCGCCGATGGCTGCCAGGGCAATCATCTCGGCCATGGTAACCGCGCCCTGCCCTCCCCTTCCGTGGAATCTGATTTCGAGCACTGGTTAACTCCCGCTTTTTGATAGAAACAGAGTCAAATTTTACTTGCACCTGTTACGGAGCGTAGCGGCACGCTGTTGCGTGCCCCCTGGCAGACAAGACAAAGTCAAATTTTACTTGCACCTTTCTGGATTTGCAAGGCGCAATCTGGAGATTGTAAGTTTGCTGTTTGCCGCCACCCAATCACCACCGATCCCGGCTGTCATACCAAAATCAAGGGATAATCAATGCTGGTAAGGACCTGATACCACGGGACTGCCCCTGGGGCGACTCGAACGCCCGCTCCCAGCTCCGGAGGCTGGTGCTCTATCCACTGAGCTACAGGGGCCGGCACTTCAATCTTATCATTACCCGCTGTGCGAAGCAACAACTCAACCACTCAACCACCTTGCCTCCCCAAAACAGCCATTGAGCCATCAAATTCAATGGAACTCATTTCAGCATCCAGGGCTACAACCAAGTACGAATACACACGAATCCTTCACTCGCAGGATATCATTCATAACGCCTATTCGTGTTCATTCGTGTTCATTCGTGGTTCCATTTTCTCTTGAGACCCAAAATGCCATAACTTTGTCATCTTTTTCCATGCCATTTTATAACTTCTTGACGCGCCTGCACGTAAATTGTTAACAATCGCCGATGCTCCCCGGCGAGCGCCATGAAAGTATGAAAATAGCCTATCATCGCGAGGAGACCCAGTCTACCTCCCCCTTTCGCAAAAGGGGGATACAGGGGGATTTTGCCTGTT
>CAZFEA010000186.1:0-7006 GCA_964518085.1 uncultured Dehalococcoidia bacterium | reverse complement strand
CCATCGCGGTGTAGGCGCCGCCATCGGTGACGGCGCGAAGCTCCCGGGCCAGGATGGCGCCGTCCTTCTTGGCCCCCAGCCGGCTGATGTAGTGTATCGCCGTGCGGCGCCGCGTGCAGGTGAACTCCTCTTCGCGGGTGAACAGTATCTTGACAGGCTGCCGCAGCTTCTGGGAAAGCAGGGAGGCAATGAACTGGGCAGAGTCCAGTTCCATCTTGCCGCCCCAACCGCCGCCGACGTGGGGCTTGATCACCCGGACATCGCCTTCCTTCATGCCGAGCATGCCCGCCAGCAGCACCTGGACAAAGTAGTTCGACTGGGTGGAGGTCCAGATGGTCAGCTTGTCGTCGTAGCCGAAAGAGGCCACCGTATTGTGCGGCTCCATGCAGCAATGGGCCATAGAGGCGCAATAAAAGGCATCCTCGCGGATATGGTCGCAGTGCTTGAAACCTTCATCCACGTCGCCCCACTCGATATGACGGGTGACGTTCATATTCAGGTCGACGCCATCGTGAATGGTAGGCGCTTCTTCGCTGATGGCGTCCATGGGTTCAAAAACGGCCTCGAGAGGCTGGTACTTCACTTTGATCAGGCCGCAGGCTTCCTCGGCGGTGTTTTCGTCGACCGCGGCCACCGCGGCCACGGCATCGCCGATGTAGCGCACTTTGTCGCGGCACAGTATCTCTTCGTCGCAGAACTCGGGGAAGCGCCGCCAGTTGCCCATTTTCTTGCCGATGGTGTCTTTGCCGGTGATCACGGCCCTGACCCCGGGCAATTTCTCGGCTTCACTGGTATCGATGCTCAGGATGCGGGCATGGGGGTGGGGGCTGCGCAGGATCTTGCCCCAAAGCATATTGGGCAGGGTGATGTCGGCGGTGTATTTGGCGGCACCGGTAGCCTTTTCAAAACCGTCGACGTTGGGAACTCTGGTGCCGATTACCGAGTATTTGCGCATCGGTGCTCCTTTAGGTCTGCTTGCGAGGAATCCATTTTGCCTGGATATACGGGGCGTTAGAATTTTACCACGCCGGGCGCTGGCAAATCCAATCCGAAGGGCAACAAGACCACGAATGAATCGTCCGTGCTCGCAGCGGGCACCATGAAGTATGAAAAACCATGTCTCCACAGGCAGGGACACCCAGTCTACCTCCCCCTTTCGCAAAAGGGGGATACAGGGGGATTTTGCCTGTTTCTTAAATCCCCCTCAGTCCCCCTTTGAAAAAGGGGGAGACGGCGACATTTTCGTAGCAACACAAATAAGAGGGATTCGATCCAAGATTCAAGATTTAAGAAGCAAGAAGGGGGAAAGAGGGGGGATTCTGTCTTCTGTCTTCTGTCTTCCGTCTTCTATCTTCTATCTTCTATCGTATTCGTGTTCATTCGTGGTTAGTTTTTGTTTCGCCAGAGCGAGACCGGTCGACTACAGACAGCATACCCCCGAACAGGCGGTATTCGTCCATGCGGCAGGAGTTGATCAGCTTTCCGTCGTAGACGGTCATGTCCGGGCAGCTATCGCACATGTCGGTGCGGCCGTCACCCAGGGCATCCGGCGCCTGGATGATGCCGATGCTTTGAATATAGATGGTGTCCAGGAGCCGCCCCGGATGGCGAACAACATCTTTCGACCATTCTTTCCATGCCTGGCGAACGGTCCTATCGCAGAACGCCGGCAGAAACCCTTTGATGCCGACGTCGTAGCACGATGGGTAGGCCAGGTACGTCCCGGTGAACAGGTGGTGGCCGGTCTGGGCTATTTCCATGGCCCTTTTGCCCAGGGCGCCGTATACTTTCTTCCGGTTGCCGATGACCGTCCCCATCAGCCACTTGAAAGAGGAATGCACCGTGGTCCCGCCCAGGTAACCCGAGGCATCGTACTCCGGGCAACTGTCTTTGATGATCTGGTACACCTCCGGACAGGTCACGAATTTCTCGTCAAAGCGGTCTTTGGTGTAACTTAGCTGCCCCAGGTTGACTTCATTGCCCTGGCTATCCAGCCCGGAACTGGTTTCCGTGGTGGTTGTCCGGTAGGTGATGAAAACCAGCCCCTGGACCTTATCGATGTTGGCCTGGCCCCAGCTAATGATGCGAGGAATTTCCTGGAAGGTGGATGGATAGACCGTTGAGTTAAAGATCACCGACATGCCCCCGGCGGCGGCTACCATATCGGCATAATGCTGGCGCAGTTCGTTCAACTCGACCTCAGTCTTGTTCTTCCATCGCGGCCGGTTCTGGCGGCTGTCGATGTGGATAGTAAAACCTGCCAGCCCGGCTTTTTTTAAATCCCGCACGAACTCCGGCGTCAGGGCCATGGCGTTGGTCAACATGATGGGTTTGATCCGGTTGCCGGCGATAAAGGCCACGATATCCAGGATGTGGGGCTGGACCAGGGGGTCGCCGCCGGCGATGGAGACGTTATCGGGGTTGCGCCATTGCTTGAAGAAGAGGACTTCGTCTTTGACCTGCTCAAGAGGCTTGTGCCCGGTGAGGTGCTGGCGGTAACACCCGTCGCAGTGGATGTTGCAGATATCCGTTACCTCCAGCCAGGCAATGGGGTTGTCATTCAAAGACCAGGGCATGCGGTAAAGATTGCGTTTGTCGAGCATCGTTTTCCCCTCGGTGGCCGTCCAGGACATGACATTAACTCATACCACAAGTCTTGACTTTTAGCAATAGGTGCGCTAAGTTTAACCAGGAATCAAGTTTGGAAGATGTTCACCGAAGACGAGTTTGATAACTTGAAATCACAGTTTGTGATTTCAAGTTGGGGAGGGCTGCGGCGCGCAACTCCATATGCCTTTACCGAGCAGGGTGTTGCCATGTTGTCTGGCGTTCTCAAGAGTCCGAGAGCCATTCGAGTGAATATAGAGATCATGCGCGCTTTTGTCAGGCTACGCAAGATGCTGGCTGAGAACGCCGAGCTGTCCCGCAGGATGGATGAACTCGAAAAGAAATATGATGTCCAGTTCAGAGAGGTGTTTGAGGCTATTCGTCAACTGATGTTACCGCCAGAGCCGAAACGACGCTCCCTGGGATTTCGACAAGGAAACTGTGAACCGCATTGAATCTGATGTACTGGTGATCGGTGGCGGCCTGGCGGGGTGCTGGGCGGCCATCAAGGCCCGGGAAAAAGCGCCGCGGGTGGCCCTGGTGGAAAAGGGGAAGGTCAGTCGCAGCGGGAAAAGCTCCTTCTCGGGGGCGGGGATTCTTTGTCCCATGCCCGGGGACGACCTGGACGCCTGGCGCAGGGAGATAGTGGTCAAGGGCGAATACCTGGCCGACCAGGACCTGGTAGACATCATCCTGGACGAACAGTATGACCGCATCAAGGATATGGGTGAGTGGGGCGTCAGCTACGAACGCGATGACCGTGGCAAGCTAGTCCGGGTAAACGCCCTGGGCGCCGTGGTCACCAGGACGGTCTCGGTCTCCAGCCAGGAGATGATGGAGGCCATGAGGCGGCGCATGGAGGCCCTGGGGGTGCGCCTTATCGACGGGACGATGGTCACCGGTCTGCTTACCTCCGATGGCGCTTACCCCACCGGCGGAGCGGTGACCGGATGTTACGGCTTCGATACCGGCAATGGCCAGCCCATCGCCATCAGCGCCGGCGCCACCGTTCTGGCCACCGGCGGCACGGGATGGTTCGACCTCAGCGGCGACGGCATCGCCATGGCTTACCGTGCCGGCGCCGAGTTGTGGGGCATGGAGTTTACCAAGGCCATGGACCAGATGAGCTTTCTGGGCAAGGTGCCAGATATCCATCTGATCACTTTCCAGAGGCTGGGCATGCGGCTCTACAACGCCGCCGGCGAACGCTTTATGGAGAGATATTACCCGGAACAGAGGGAAAATGTCACCCGGGGCCAGATGGCCCTGGCGATAATAGTGGAAAACATGGAGGGCAGGGGACCGGTGTTTGCCGACCTGACCCACCTGGACGAGGCGGGCCTGCACAAACTGAGGACCGCCCCGGCCACCGCCCTCCGGGTAAACGCCATTGAGAAAGAAGGGGTAGACTTTGGCAAAGACCGGGTAAGGGTGGATGTCCATTCCGGCTTCATTCACAGCGAGACCGGCGGCATCAGGCACAATGTACACGGAGAGACCAGCTTGTCCGGGCTTTTCACCGCAGGAGAAGCCGGCGGGTTTCCGGCCAACGGCACCGGCACCGTGCCGCTGAAGCTCACGAGCTGCTGTGTCGAGGGCTGCCGGGCGGGGCGGAATGCGGCAAGCTACGCCATGGAATACGGCCCCAGGCCTCCGGCAAGGGGACAGCTTGAATGGTTACAGGCCGTGACCTTCCAGCCGCTCCGGCAGGAAAAGGGCATCCGTCCGCAGGAACTGGCCGAAACGGTGACCCGGTGTCTCCGCCCGGCCAGGGTGGCCGTATACCGCAGCGAAAAAGATATTAGTTCGCTGCTGGCGCAACATCCCGACTGGACGGAACGGGCGGCCGGTCTCAAGGCCGCCGACATTAATGAGCTGGTAAAAGCCTGCAAGCTGAAAAACTACATCCAGGCGATAGACCTGGTGTTCCGTTCCAGCCTGGAGAGACGGGAGACCCGCGGCATGAACATCCGGACGGACTATCCCTACCGCGACAACCGGGAGTGGACCAAACACGTTGTCCTGAAACCGGGTTTGAACGGCGCCGAAGTGCAGTACGCGCCCCTGCCGCTGTACCGGTATCCGGTAAGGCCGCAGAGCTATGAAAGGGAACAGGCCAAAATCCCGTGGCCGGAAAAAATCCGAAGCACTAAGCTCTAAATCCTGAACAAAAACAAAATCCGAATTTTCAAATTTCAAAGGAACCAACCATGGCCGCCGGCGAGCGGCATCATGCAATGAAAACGATGTCTCACAGGCAGGGCCGCCTGTGGTACCGGTATTTTCGTAAGAATCAGCCATGCCCCCTTGCCAGGGAGCGCCATCAAGGATGAAAATGGCCTGTCATCGCGAGGAGACCCAGTTTACCTCCCCCTTTCGCAAAAGGGGGATACAGGGGGATTTTGCCTGTTTCTTAAATCCCCCTTAGTCCCCCTTTGAAAAAGGGGGAGACGGCGGTATTTTCAGAGCACGTTTGAATCATTCGTGCTTTGGTATTTTGAATTTGTTTAGTGTTTAGAAATTGGGATTTGGTATCTTACGGTTGTGGGTATAAAGAGTTACAACCAGGACCTTTGCAATGGCTGCGGGCTTTGCGTCGAGGACTGCCCGATGGACGTTTTTGTCATGGACCCCGAGTCGGGGAAAGCCAGGCTGGCCCACCCGGAAGATTGCTGGGAATGCAGCCGGTTTTTCTGCCAGAGGGAGTGTCCCACCGGGGCCATCGAAGTCACCACCATCGCCGTGCGGCCGTTGCATACGCCCTACTGAGCCGGGTAGTCGGGGTCGTCCCTGACCCCGACTATGGTGTCATAGCATACCTTTTGAGAGGAGTTGAACATGAAAAGAAGAATGTCTATTTGGTTGCCAGTTCTGTTGATACCCCTGGTGGTGATGTCCTGCATCCCCCAGGCCGTCCCCTCGCCGGCGCCGGGAGCGGCGGTGACCACTAGCGCCGTCAAACCTGCCTGGCAGCAGGACTGGGAAAAGACCCTGGCGGCGGCCAGGACCGAGGGAAAGGTGGTCGTCCTTGCTGAATTCGGTGGCGGCGGGCCGAAGGTCATCTCCGAAGCCTTCAAAAACAAATACGGCCTGGAGGTCGAGTTCATCCTGGGCCGGGCCCGGGAGGTGCTTCCCAAGCTCACTGCCGAACGGCGGGCCGGCCTTTACCTGGGGGACATTTACCTGGCCGGACTGTCTTCCCTTTCGGTCATCAAGCAGCCCGGGTTCCTTGATCCAGTGAAGCCGGAGCTGGCGCTGCCCGAGGTCACCGACACCAAGAACTGGTGGAATAACGAGCTATTCTACCTGGACAAGGAAGGCCTGATGCTGGCCTATATCGTCAAGGCGGCGGCCGCGGTGCTGGTTAACAAGGACATTGTTAAACCCGACGAGATCAAGTCCTATCGCGACCTGCTGGACCCGAAATGGAAGGGCAAGATCGTGGTCATGGACCCCACTGTTGGGGCAGCGGGAACTTTCTTCTTCCTGGTGTTGTGGGAGATCATGGGGCCCGATTTCACCCGGGAGATGGCGAAGCAGGACCTGGCTATCACCGGCGACGCCCGGCAGCAGGCCGAGTGGCTGGCGCGGGGCAAGTACCCGGTTTCCGGCACCGTCAGTGACGCCGCCCTGAACGAGTTTGTCAAAGCCGGGGCGCCGATAAAGGTGGTCCTGCCCAAAGAAGGCACGCTGATTACTGCCAGCACCGGCGCTGTTTCGATGATAAAGGATAGGCCGCATCCCAATGCGGCAAAGGTCTTCGTCAACTGGCTGCTCTCCAGGGAGGGCCAGACCATCATGACCGACATCTTCGGGGCGCCCAGCCGCAGGCTGGACGTAAAGTACGAGGCCTGGGACCCCAATTTCCAGGTCCAGCCCGGTTTCCGCTACATCAACAGCGACAATGAGGAATGGGTGGCCAAGCGCCTCGAGCTGCAGAAAGTCTCCAGGGACATCTGGAACGTGAAGAAATAATGTTTCCGCAGATAGAAGACAGAAGACAGAAGAAAGAAGACAGAAGGGGGTTGAGGGGCTACTGGCTACTTACTACTGGGTACTTACTACTGACTACGGCACGCGGCAGCGTGCCGCTACGGAATTCGGCACGGCGCGCCGTGCCGCTACAGCAACCCGGCCTTCCTGGCCCTGGCAAGCATAGCCGGCTCCGGCCACCATTTCGCGATGCCCAGATCGTCGGCTACGGCGTTGGCCGCCAGGTAGCCCGCGCCCCAGATGACGCAGCCGCCCGGGTAGTTGGACGACCCTCCCAGGTAGAGGTTTTTGATCGGGCTGCGGGCATAGTTCTGGCTATTTTGGTTGCAAAATCGACGATCTGGACATCCAGCTAATAAAGATTCTGCAGAAGGACGCGCGCACCAGCAGCGGGGACGTTCTGGGC
>CAZFEA010000185.1:1519-7024 GCA_964518085.1 uncultured Dehalococcoidia bacterium | reverse complement strand
TTACCTTATCCAATAATCCAAACTTGTTGAGGGTCTGCCACACCATGCCGCCTTCGGTGCAACCGGTGAGCCAGTGAATGCAGGTGTCAAAGGTAAAACCCTGCCGCTGGAATGAGGTGCACAGGCCGCCTGGTGTTGGCTCGGACTCCACGATGAGGATCTTGTATCCCCTGTCCGCCAGGTACAGGCCGGTGGATAGCCCTCCAATCCCGGCGCCGATGATGATCACGTCATACATAGTTCGTTGGGTTCCCTGGTTTATGAGTTGCCGGTTATTGAATTATTGGGTGGCGGTTATCACCCGGGAGACGCGTCTTGCCACAGGAACCTCTACCGTAGTGTGCAGGGCGACGGGCATAAGCAATTGGTTAATTATAGCACCGGGAACAACAAAGTCATAGACAAAGAGCGGCGCCTGCGATATACTTTTCCATCCTTTGTTTACGTAAACCAAAAAGGCTAATGAACGGCGCCCTTTCCGGCGCCGGTGAATGACAGGGGGCAGATAGTTCAGTTGGCTGTTTTCGGAGGACTTAGAGACTGGGTGGGTCAGGTGGCAGAGATGGGCGAGCTAAAGAACATAAAAGGGGCCGACAAGCATCTTGAGATTGGCGCCGTAACGCAGCTAAACTCTCGGCAGCCGGCTCCTTCTGCCGTTTTGTTTGACGGTATTCCAGGTTTTCCACCTTCCTACGCCATCGTCACCGGTGCGGTGAGTAAAGTCAGCCGCATCGCCCTGACGCTGAATTTGCCTGTCGACCTTTCCTCGACCGACATCATCCAGGTACTGAGGGAAAAGCTGCCGGCCTGGCGCAACAACCTGGCTGGTTCATCTCCGCAGACGGTCGCCACGGGGCCGGTGATGGAAAATGTCCGGTCGGGCAAGGATGTGAATTTGGACTTGTTTCCAGCGCCGAAATGGAACGAGCTTGACGGGGGCAACTATCTTGGCACTGGTTGCGTGGTCATCACTCGGGATATGGCTTCAGGCGGATTAAACCTGGGGTGTTACCGCAACCAGGCCCACGATCGGTCGACGGTGGGCCTGAGCATCACCCCCGAGAGACATGGCCGGGTGCATTACGAAAAGTACCACGCCGCTGGAAAACCCTGTCCGGTGGCCATTTCTCTGGGCCACGACCCTCTTTTGTTCATCCTGGCGGGAACCTCGTTTCCCCATCTGCCTTACTCCGAGTACGAGGCAGCCGGAGCCATCAGGGGATCGCCGGTAAAAGTCATCACCGAGGAACTGACCGGCCTGCCGGTACCCGCTGACAGTGAAATCGTTCTGGCGGGATGGTGTCCTCCCGGGGAAACCCGGATGGAAGGTCCTTTCGGTGAATTCCTGGGCTACTATGGCGCCATGGCGGAACCGGCGCCGGTAATAAAAGTTGAGCGGGTGTATTTCCGCAACAATCCCATCATACTTGGGGCGCCGCCGGGACGGCCGCCCGGGGACTATGGCCTGTGCTCCGACCTGGTGGACAGCGCCAACCTGTTCAATTTCCTGGAAACGAGTGGCGTGCCGGATGTGAAGGGGGTGTGGATCAGCGAAGAGGCCAGGAAGTACCTGGTGATCGTATCCATCAGGCAGAGGTATGCAGGACACGCGAAGCAGGCGGCTTTGCTGGCTTCCCAGTTCCGGGCGACGGCGTTTATGGGCAGATTCGTTATTGTTGTGGATGAAGACATTGATCCCAGCAATACTCACCAGGTTCTCTGGGCCTTGTGTACCCGGTGCGACGTGAAGAAGAACATAGATATAGTTCGAGACCTGCGGGGAATTCCCCTGGACCCCATCGTCAAGAAGCCGGCGCGCCATTATTCCGGGGCCAGAGCATTCATCAATGCCTGCAAACCTTTCGAGTGGATCGAGGGGTTCCCTAAGGAGATTACCGTGCGCCCTGAAATCGAACGCCATGTCAGGGAGAAATGGGGGAATTTCCTCGGCCTGGGTTAGTGGTATGGCTCCGGAATTTCGAAGGTACATGTGTGAAAGGGAGAGAGACTATGGTTAGATGGCTCAATCTGTCGCTGGTTGCCGTCTTTGTTGCTGGCAGTATAGCCTATGCCTGTAGAATCATCGCCGCCGGTGGCAACGGTCGTAGCGCCGGCAAAGCAGGAAGGAACGGCGTGGCAACAGCGGTGGAAGGATGTCGCCGACGCAGCAAGGCGCGAAGGTAAGTTGATGATCTATACTGATGGGGGGCCTGAGGTCAGGAATGCACTATCACGCGCCCTGAAAGAGAGATTCAGCATCGAAGTGGAATATGTTTCGGCGAGCGGACCGGAAGCAACACGCAAGATTCTTTCCGAAAGGTCGGCCGGCTTGTTCATTGGCGATATCTATCTTAGTGGCGCCTCCTCTTCCCTGAACATGCTGAAGCCCCAGGGCGCGCTTGACGCCTTTGAGCCAATGCTCATATTATCCGAGGTTACTGACCCGCGAGCGTGGGTATTTAATCAACTCCCCTTCATCGACAAGAACGGCACCGCTGTAGCTTTGATTGCAACGTATACCTTCTATATTCTGGTCAACACCGCCCAGGTGAAACCAGATGAGATAACCAGTTTCAACGACCTGCTGCAGCCGAAATGGAAAGGGCGGATGGTAATGTATGATCCGGCGGTCCCTGGCCCCGGCGGAGCCGTTCCGGCGTTCATGTATCTGATCTCGGGCAAAGAGACCGCAGACAATTTCATGAGACAACTGGCGAGGCAAGAGCCTGTGATTAGTCGCGACCGACGGCAACAGATCGAATGGATATCCCAGGGTAAGTATCCTTTGGCAATCGGGGCCCATCCAGAAACGGTGGCTCAGTTCATGGAAATAGGCGCTCCTATTAGCCCGGCGCGGACCAGAGAGGGCGCCATGGTTATCACCGTAGGCGGCGGTATGCATGCCCTCAATAGGGGTCCGCACCCCAACGCCAGGACAGTCTTTGTCAACTGGGTACTGAGCAAAGAAGGCGCTACGGTGTTCAGCAGGGCCTTCGGCCATCCGAGCGCGAGGAAAGACGTTCCCCCGGAAAAGGTCAACCCCATATTTATCCCGAAACCGGACGACAAGGTGGTGTTTGAAACCGAGGAATACTACACCTTGCAACCGGAGATGTTCACTGCCATGAGGCAGATTTTCGCTCCCTTAATGAAGTAGCCCTTTTGTGACCGGAGGCAACATGGCTTTTCTTGTGGACCTCAGACAATGGCTGGAAAAAGTGAGGGAGATGAACGAACTGAAGACCATTCTGGACGCCGACTGGAACGAGGAAATAGGCTGCATAACCAATTTGAACAGCCGGGTCGAGGGTTGCTCCGCCCTGCTTTTCGACCGGATAAAAGGCTACCCACAGGGATATCGGCTGGCGACCTCCCTCTTGACCACCCCTTCTCGAATCGACCTCACGTTCAACCTTCCGGCTGCAGACAGCAACTTGGAAAGGGTCCGTGCCTTTAGACAGAGGCTTCCCCAATGGGAACGGGAGATGGCCAACTATCCCTGGCGGGTGACCGGTTCCGGACCGGTCACAGAGAACGTCCAACATGGGTCCGATGTTGACCTGTTTCGCTTCCCGTCGCCGAAATGGAACAGGGATGACGGCGGCCGTTACCTTGGCACGGGCTGCGTGGTGATAACGAAAGACCCGGAAAAGGGGGTAGTAAACCTGGGCTGCTACCGCAACCAGGTCCATGATAACCGCACTCTCGGCCTGAGCTATTCCCCGGGCAAACACGGGAGGGCTCACATCGAAAGGTATCACCAGAAAGGTGAACGCGCCCCTGTAGCCGTTTCCCTGGGACATGACCCGCTCCTGTTTGCCCTGGCTGGCGCTCCCGTCATACACAGGTCCCTTTCCGAATATCATCTTGCGGGCGCTATCAGGCAGGCGCCGGTCGATGTTATCATGGAAGAAGTGACCGGCCTTCCTGTTCCGGCCAGCAGCGAGATCGTGGTGGCTGGCTGGGTCCGTCCGGACAGCAACGCGCTGGAGGGGCCTTTCGGGGAATACCTTGGGTACTATGGCGCTATGGCGGAACCCGCTCCCGTCATCGAGGTCGAACGTATCTACCATCGCAGGGATCCCATCGTTCTTGGAGCGCCGCCCAGCCGCCCCCCTGGGGAATACGGTCACTATGTCGACCTCATAAACAGCGCCAATCTCCATAATTTTCTCGAGTCCAGTGGCGTAACCGATGTGAGAGGGGTCTGGGTGAGCAAAGAAGGCCGGCACTATATGGTTACAGTGTCGATAAAACAACGGTACGCCGGCCACGCCAAACAGGCGGCGCTCCTTGTTTCCCAATTCCGCCCGGCAGCTATGACCGGGCGTTTCATAATCGTGGTCGACGACGACATAGATCCCACCGATCCCCACGACGTGCTCTGGTCTATGTGCACGCGGTGCAACCCGCAGACGGACATCGACATCATAGACGGCCTGCGCAGCAATCCGCTGGACCCCATGATACGAAAGCCCACTGAGCATTATTCGGGTTCCAGGGCTTTCGTCAAAGCCTGCAAGCCCTTCGAGTGGATAGAGGATTTTCCAAAAGAGATCAAGGTGAGCCGGGATCTGGCCAGCCAGGTGCGGGCAAAGTACGGTCGGCTTCTTGGCTGGACGGGTTGATCGCGGTGAAGAGATCCGTAGCGGCACGTTGCACGTGCCTGTGTAAGCAGCGCCGGCAAGGCAACAATCCATAATCAAGGTGATTCACAATGTTTTACCACCACAAGACCGCTCCCAATTTACCGGTGGCCGCTGACCTGGAAGCGGCGCTCGTTGTCCTCAATGTCGCTGAAGCGAAACGTCTTATTGCCAGGGCGGTAGCGGCCCTGCCCGAGGTCAAGAAGGCGATGCAGCGCGGCATTGTCATGATATCCCGGGGGGTGACCAATGCATACGTGGTCGAAGAACTCCTTGGTGAACAGATAGAAGCCAAAGGGGAGTATACCATGGGCTGCATTGCCGGCGGCGAAATAACGGTGAATATGCGGCCGGTGAAGACAAGGCCACACATCGTGGTTGATGGCGCCATCGCCGGTATATCCTTCTCCGAGGCGTTGAAGAAACTGACCCCCGACGATGTGTTCATAAAAGGGGCTAACGCTATTGACCCGGAGGGCAATGCCGGCGTCCTGGTATCCAGCCCGGTCGCCGGCAGTATTGGCGAGGCCCTACCCATTCTCATCGCCCGGGGTTGTCATTTGATCGTGCCCGTCGGCCTGGAAAAGATGGTGCCTTCCGTTCCCGCGGCGTTGCCCAAATGCAAGATGTTCCGCTTCAAGTATGCTACCGGCCTGCCCGCTTCGCTCGTGCCTCTCGCTGATGCGAAAGTGATAACCGAAATACAGGCCATGGAGATACTGTGCGGGGTAAGCGGTACTGAAGTCGCTTCTGGAGGGATTGGCGGCAGTGAGGGCGCTTCCGTCCTGGCGCTCGAAGGGAGTCAGGATGCCCTGTTGCGTGCTTTCGACCTGGTAAAGTCGGTAAAGGGCGAGCGCCC
>CAZFEA010000185.1:0-1509 GCA_964518085.1 uncultured Dehalococcoidia bacterium | reverse complement strand
CGGCAACTTTCGCGTCCCCGCGAGCGCACAAGCGGGCGAGCGCCCGGTGGCCGGGCCGCCAGACGTGTTGCCTGGCGCCGTCCGCTTTGATTATGACGCCCAGAAAACATGGGCAAACTGGCGACAGCAGATGGCGGGACAGGCCAGAGCATGAAGAACGAAGGTCCCGAAGCGCAAATGTTCCAGTTCACCGGCAAGAGTGTACCGAGGCTGGATGCCGTCGAGAAAGCCACGGGAACGGCCAAATTTTTGTCCGACATGAAGATGGACACCATGCTCCATGCCAGGATTCTCCGCAGTCGCTTTCCCCACGCCAGGATAGTCAACCTCGACATCACCAGGGCAAACAAGCTACCCGGGGTGAGAGCCATTCTGACGCCGCGGGATATTCCCGCGCTCTCCATTGCGCCCCACCTGGGAGACCAGTATGCACTCTGCCGGGACAACGTTGTCCGGTGCGTCGGCGACCCCATTGCCGCTGTCGCGGCGGACACGATCGAGACCGCCGAAGAGGCGTTGGTACTGATTAGGGTTGATTACGAGGAGATGGCGCCGGCGTTCGACGGCCAGGGAGCTGCTGCAACGTCACCCTCGGTCGTAGTGCATCCGCGGCTTTCCGAGTACGAGGTCTTAAGCGGAGTACCCGTCCATCCAGACCCGGCCCGGCCCAATGTCTGCCAGACTTTCAAGGTGTGCACCGGAGACGTAGAAAAGGGGTTCCTGGAAGCCGACCTCGTAATAGAAAACACGTTCTCCACCGCCAGGATACAGCACTGCCAGATGGAGACATATGTCGCACTGGCCTGGTTTGAGCCTGACGGCAGCCTCTCTGTCCGGTCCTCGTCGCAAATGGTGTACGACCTGAGGAGCCGTATTTGTAAAGTCCTGGGGTTGCCGCCATCCAAAGTAAGGGTGCTTTCGACTTACATCGGTGGGGGGCAGGGTGGCAAGGTTGGCGTAACTGGAGAAGTGATCGCGGCTTTGCTGGCGCGGAAAAGCGGTCGGCCGGTGCGCCTGGCTTACACCAGGGAAGAGATGTTCGGCTGTGGTGGGCACCGGGTACCTTTCCCTATTTCCATCAAAGACGGGGTAAACAAGGACGGTACCCTGGTCGCCCGCGAAATCAAGGCGCTCCTGGCCATCGGTCTATACAGCGACAAGGGGGTGCTGATTGCCAGAAAAGCCCCTGGAGGGGCTAAATCGGTCTACAAAATACCCCATTTCCAGTTTGATTCTTATGCAGTCTACACCAACCTTCCCCCTACCACCGCTCTCAGGGGTTTTGGTTCTCCCGAGGTCCTCTGGGCCATCGAACAGCAAATGGACATCATCGCCGAGAAGCTGAAGATGGATCCTGTGGCCTTGAGGAAAAAGAATATCATGGCAGAGGGGAGCCAGGATGTCAGCGGTATGGTGATCCGAAATATCGGGGTTGGCGAATGCTTGACCAGGGTCGCACAGTGGATAGGCTGGGGTCAAAAACCCGCGGTTGACGGTGGCCCGTGGAAA
>CAZFEA010000184.1:0-7028 GCA_964518085.1 uncultured Dehalococcoidia bacterium | reverse complement strand
ACAACAGCCACCCAAAGAGGTCGTTCATCAACCTCACCCCCTTTGTCCCCCTCTCCTTACGAGGCATGATAAAGGAGAGGGGGAAGAGATTTTAGAGAGGGGGTTTCGCCCCCTCTCTTTCTTTTACTCCCCCCTTCCCTTGATAAGGGCAGGGGGATGGGGGGATAGGTTGAGAACTTACTTAATCCATGTTCAAAGGGGGTTAGTATGCTGGAGAAGACTATCATCCGCCCGATGTTCCCGAAGACCTTTCAGCCCGGCTGCATCGGCAACCTGTGGCTCAAGAACCGCCTGGTTAAAGCCGCCACCGGCACCCGCCTGGCCAGCCTCGCCGGGGAAGTCAGCGAGGCGCATCTGAGATTCTACCGGGAGATTGCGCGAGGCGGGGCCGGACTGGTCATCGTCGAGGTCACGCACATTGATGACAAATCGAGCAAGGGGGGCGGCGGCGTCCTCGGTAACAGCCGTCCCGGGCACCGCCCGGGCTTAAGCCGGCTGGCTTCAATAATAAAGGATAACGGCGCCGGGGCCTGCCTTCAAATCTATCATTCGGGAATCACGCCGAACGTTGAGCTACCCCGCATAAAGGGGCCTTCACGCCTAACCTTCGAAAGGCTCCACGTTGCCGGCGCCCCCCTTCCCGAAGAGCTTACCGGCGAAGAGATTGGCGAGATTGTTGACGCCTTCGGCGAAGCCGCCCTGAGAGCTAAACAGGGCGGCTTCGACATGGTTGAGCTTCACGGCGCCCATGGCTACCTCATCACCAATTTCCTGTCATCCTACTATAACCGGCGCACCGACTGGTACGGCGGCAGCCTCAAGAACCGGATGAGACTGCTTCTCGAAATCGTGGAAAACGTACGCCGGAAGGCGGGTGCCGGGTTCCCCCTGGCCGTCAAGCTGAGTTGGACGGACTATGCGGAAGAAAACCCCATCACCCTGGAGGAGACCAGGGAGGTGGCCATCGCCCTGGAGAAAGCCGGGGTAAGCGCCATCGAGGTGTCCGCCGGGGACCACGGCCACCGGGACAGGCAGATATCGCCCCAGTACTGGCCTCCGGGCGGCAATATCCCGGCGGCGGCTGAAATTAAGCGGGCCGTCAGTATCCCGGTGATTGTGGTGGGCGGTTTCAACTCCCCGGAACTGGTGGAGCGGCCCCTGGCGGAGGGAAAGGCCGATTTTGTCAGCCTGGCTAGGCCACTCCTGGCTGACCCCTATTTCCCGTTGAAAGCCCGGGAGGGCCGTCCTGAGGACATTACCCCCTGCATCCAATGCCTGGAATGCATGAGGCGTGGTATACAGACGCGCACCATCACCTGCGCGGTGAACGTGAACACCGGGAAAGAGGCTGACGGCAACATCGCGCCGGCCCCGGTGCCGAAGAAAGTGGCGGTGATTGGGGGCGGGCCGGCCGGCATGGAGGCGGCCAGGGTCGCCGCCCTGCGAGGGCATGAGGTCACGCTATTCGAGAAGAGGCAGTTAGGCGGGCTGCTTGTCGAGGCATCCGTCCCCGAGTTCAAGGCAGACTTAAGACCCCTCATCAGCTACCTCGCCACGCAGGTGAAAAAGGCCGGCGTTAGAATCATCAACAGTGAGGCGACGCGCCGGACGATTAAGAACGGCAAATTCGATGTGGCCATCGTGGCGGCCGGCGGTGTACCCCGTCTCCCGGATGTGCACGGTCTGGATAAGCCCGTTGTTACCGGCGGCCTGGCTGTCCTGGGCGGGGCCAGGACGGGTAAACGGGTGATTGTGGTAGGCGGCGGGCTGGTCGGCTGCGATGTCGCCCTGTTCCTTGCCGAGCAAGGGACGAAGGTAACTATCATTGAGATGCTGGACGGGATTGCCCGGGATATCGCCTATGATGGTTTTACCAGCCTGATTGATGGCACCCGGCTGGCGCTCCTGGCAAGGTTATCCCGGCAGCCAGTCGAGGTATTCACCGGCTGGCACCTGGAAGCGGTCACCGGTGACGGCATCGTGGCCGGCGACCGGTGCGGTGCCAGCCGTGAGTTCAAGGGCGACAATGTGGTCATGGCTACCGGGTTCGCCCCAAACCTGAAGCTCTTTGACCGGTTAGCCGAGTTGCCGGACCTGGAAGTCTACGCGGTTGGCGATTGCGCCCGGCCCCGCCGGATTTATGACGCCATCCACGAAGGTCACGCCGCGGCGTACCGCATCGTCTAACCAGGGACGGTAGCCATCAGGCTATCTGCGCCACGTTTTCAACCACCGCCGGGAATTTCTTCAGGACCAGCGGCTCATGCCCGGGAACGATTAGCTCCGGCGCAGACGCCAGCGCCTTTATTCTGTCCAGGGCCAGCAGCCCCGGCAGATGCTCGGCGCCGACGGCAACAATGCGCTCGTCCAGGTTACGGTAAGTGTCCACCGCGTCGCCACAGATTACGGCTTTACCCTTCACGGTATCAACCACCACCACCTGGCTGCCCAGGGTGTGCCCGCCGACAAGCACCGCCTTTACCCCGCGGGCAACTTGTTTATCCCCGTTAATGAGCTTCATGCGCTTGGCCTTAACCAGTCCCTTGAGCGCGGCCATATCCGGCGCCAGGTCGGCCACCTGGCGGAACTGCATGGCCGGTCCGGTGAAGAAATCGAACTCCTTCTTCTGAATATAGAAAGTGGCTTTAGTATAGAGCTTGTACGCCGAAATATGGTCGAAGTGCAGGTGCGTGATGATGACCGTCTCAACCGTCGCTGCGTCTACGCCCAGTTTTGCCAAACGCGACTTAAGGTAGTCCGTGCCGTTGAGTTTCCTGGTGCCGGCATCTTCGTCGTTCATGCCGGTATCCACCAGTATGACGTCCTTCTCACCCTTGAGACACCACATATAGTAGCCGATGCGGAACATGACGTCGGTTTTCGCCGGCCAGGGTATGACCCGGTAAGCCTCAACGTCCCGTTCCCCCTGCGAAATCGCGTATATCGAATACATGTTCGCCTCCTTATTACTAGCCGGGCGCAGGCGTTGATAGCATTATAGATAGGCCCGGAGACACTGTCAACTTCAATCAGCCCGGCCTGAAGGCAATCCCAAACCGACTTTACACAGGGCGGGCCTAAGTGATAAATTAAAACAGGCAAGGAGTCATTTAATGGCAGTAAAGACAGCACAGCAATACCGGGACTCATTAAAAGATTTGCACCCGACGGCATACATCCTTGGTGAAAAGGTGGCTAATGTCTACGAGCATCCCCTCATCAGCCACATGCTCAACTCGGTGGCGGAGACCTACGCGCTGGCGAACGACCCGGAAGGCAAGAAATACCTGGTCGCCAGGTCCGAGCTTACCGGCGAGGATGTCTCCCGTTTCGTCAAGTTCTACATGAGCCCGGACGACCTCCTGGCGAAAATCCGGATGCTTAAATTCCTTGCCCAGCGCATCGGCGGCTGCTACATGCGCTGCACCGGTATGGATGCCATCAGCTCGGTGGGCATTGAAATTTACCGCTGCGACCAGAAACACGGCACCGGGTATTTTAAGAGATTCCAGAATTTCCTCAGCATGGTGCAGAAGAATGATTACTGCGTCTTCAGCGGCGTCACCGATGTCAAGGGGGACCGCTCCCTCCGTCCCGCCCAGCAGAAGGACCCGGATATGTACCTGCGTATTGTCAATAAGGACCGCAAAGGTATCACCGTGCGCGGCGCTAAAATCCACCAGACCGGCTCTCTCCTCGCCCACTGGGGCATTGTCGTACCCGCCCGCAACATGACCGGGGAGGACAAGGACTATGCCGTCAGCTTTGCCTTCCCTACCGATGTCGAGGGCGTTATTCACATCTACGGACGGGGCACCCTGGAGATGAGGCCGATGCAGGGCTGCGACATGGGGAATACCCGCTACAGCAAGTTCGCCCCGATGGTCATCTTCCAGGACGCCTTTATCCCCTGGGAGAATGTTTTCCTGGCGGGCGAAGCCGAGTACGCCGGGCCGATGGTCATCAACTTCGGTAATTTCCACCGCCATTCCCACGGTGGCTGCAAGTGCGGCGTGGGCGATGTCCTGGTGGGGGCGGCGGCGCTGGCCGCTGACTACAACGGCTTGCCCAATGTCTCCCACATCAACGCCAAGATCGTCGAGATGCTGAAAACGACCATGTCCATCTATGGCTGCTCCGTCGCCGCCTCGATTGAATCGAAGAAAACCGAGTCGGGCATTTATGCCGTTGACCCGGTGCTTTCGAACACGTCGAAACTCTACGAAGGTAAGGAGTTGCATGAGGCCATCCGCATGATGATTGAGATTGCCGGCGGCATGGTCGCAGACATTCCTTCCGACAAGGACTTCGCCAACCCGGAAATCGGGCCGCTGCTGACCAAATACCTGAAAGGTGTAGACGGTGTCTCCACCGAGGACAGGGTACGCCTGTTCCGCCTCATTGAGAAGCTCGCCTTCGAGAGCCGGGAGATTGTCTCCAATATCCACGGCGCCGGCTCGCCGGAGACCCATAAAATGACGGTGCTCCGCAATGTGGACCTCAACCGGATGAAGAAGCTGGCGAAGGACCTGGCCGGCATCAAGGAGAAGCAAGCGACAGAGCCGGACAAAGCCGTGGGGAAGGACTAACTCAAACTGTCATGGCGAGGAGTCCGCCCGAGGCGGACGACGCAGCCATCCCGAGCGAATTATGAGATGGCTTCGCCCTTCTGCCGGAGGGCGCGCAATAACTGGCGGTTGCGAAACGACCCAAAGCACCCTCACCCGCTCATTTTGGGCGGCCAATCGCCGGCAATCTCCGCGGGTGACACCCTGCCCGCCGAGATGACCATCTTCATCGCCTCATTGACCGAGATATTGGTGCGAATCACCTCATCCTCGCCCACTATCTGCAGAAAGCCCGAGGTCGGGTTGGGTGACGTCGGAACGTAGATGCTCAGCAATTTCTTCCCGGAAGAACCGGTCATTTCGCCGGTAACAAAACCGATGGAAGCCGCACCCTTCCTGGGAAACTCGACCAGCACCGCCTGGGTAAACCCGTTCTTGCCGCTCGCCGAGAAACTCTCCACGACCTGCTTCACCGTGCCATAGAGCGGACGGACGATGGGCACTCTGGACAGCATGGACTGACCGTAGTGAATCAGTGTCCGGCCGCCGACCTTGCTGGCCATTACGCCGGTGAGGTAAACCAGCAGCAGGGCAATGACGAAGCCGGCACCGGGGATAGTGCGGCCGATTATCAGCTTAAGCAGTGGCTGCAGGATATTGTCAATGTAGGTGAAGACCCAGACCAGTATCAGAATCGTGGCCGCGACTGGCGCCAGCACCAGGCTACCGGCCAGCAGGTTAGTCCTCAAATTTCTGGTCAGGTCATTCCAGGACGCTTTGCGTGACGGCTTTCTGGCTTCCACCCTCTTATCGCCCCAGAGTTCTTCTCTCAACCTATCCCAGTATTCTTTACCCACTCTTTTCATGGCTTCACCCTCCGTAATAGCCAATGGATTCACCAATAAGTAATCACCATTCTAGCACTATAGGTCGCTGACAAAAAGGGGACAGGTCTCCTAAATGCTAAGTTTGCGGGGGTGGGACTGGGGTGGTAGAATAGTTCCTGTCTGAACAATTGGCGCAAAAGGGGGTCTGATATGAAGCTAAGCCGTGAAGAGGTGCTGCACATTACCCAACTGGCGAGGCTCGGGGTGACGGAAGAGGATGTTGACCGGATGAGAGAGCAGCTATCCAACATCCTGGAAAACTTCGAGGTGCTGAAGCGCGTGGACACCACCAATGTCCCGCCCACCGCCCAGTCCATCGCCCTCCAGAACGTGATGAGAGATGATGAGGTCGCGCTGTCTCTGCCCGCAGATGACGTCCTGGCCAATGCCCCGCGCAAGGAAGGCGAATTCTTCCGGGTGCGGGCGGTGCTGGAGTAATTGTCCCTTCAAGGAGGGTGAAGTTGATAGCTAATCAATTGACTATCCATGAGGCACATAACCTGCTTAAAAATAGAAAACTTTCCTCGGTTGAACTGACGAAAGCCTACCTCGAACGCATCCATAATTCCGAGCCAAAGGTGCGCGCCCTGATTACGGTAACGGATGACCTGGCGCTGGAACAGGCGGAGAAAGCGGACGGACTGATTGCCAGCGGTAAGGCAAGTCCACTCACCGGCATCCCCATGATAATCAAGGATAATATCTGTACCAGGGGCATCAAGACCACCTGCTCCTCTAAAATGCTTCAGAATTTCGTCCCTCCCTACGATGCCACCGTAACCGAGCGGCTTTACGGCGCGGGCGCCGTCATTACCGGCAAGTCCAATATGGACGAGTTCGCCATGGGGTCGTCAACGGAGAACTCGGCGCGGTTTGTGACGCACAATCCCTGGGACTTAAACCGGGTGCCCGGCGGCTCCAGCGGCGGCTCGGCGGCGGCCGTCGCGGCCGGTGAAACGTTATTTGCCCTGGGTTCGGACACGGGAGGCAGCATCCGCCAGCCCGCCGGTTTTTGCAGCGTCGTTGGCTTGAAGCCAACTTACGGACGGGTCAGCCGCTACGGTTTAGTCGCCTTCGCCAGTTCTCTCGACCAGATTGGGCCGCTCACCCAGGACGTTACCGACTGCGCCCTGGTGATGAACGCTATCGCCGGACATGACCGGAGGGATTCAACCTCGGTGCCTTACCCGGTGCCGGACTACACCAGATGCCTGTCTGGCGACATCAAGGGGCTTAAAATCGGCGTGCCTAAAGAGTACTTCGTCGAGGGGATGCAGGCGGAGGTCAACACGGCGGTACGGGCCGCCATCGCCAAGCTTGAAGAACTGGGGGCAAAGATTGGAGAAGTATCGCTGCCCAGCACCCCCTATTCCCTGGCCGTATATTATATCATCGCCCCCTCGGAGGCTTCGGCCAACCTGGCGCGCTATGACGGGGTGAAATACGGCTTTAGCTACGAAGGGGAGACCATGTGGGCGAGCATGGAAAAGACCCGCCAGCACGGCTTTGGCCCCGAGGTCAAGCGGCGCATCATGCTCGGCACCTATGCCCTTTCCGCTGGCTATTATGACGC
>CAZFEA010000183.1:6110-7087 GCA_964518085.1 uncultured Dehalococcoidia bacterium | reverse complement strand
GCGGGCGAGCCAGTGGGGTGGTGACGGCGGCGTCAGGGCGGCTCGCCCGCCACCATCTGAACAGTCTGAACAGTCTAAACAGTCTGAACGGTCAAGCAGTCAAACAGGCCGGTAGCGGCACGCTGCTGCGTGCCTCAGTCGGACCGTAGCGGCGAGGTCCCCTCGCCCGTCAGGGGCCACTCGTTTTCCAGTCTCCTGGCAGTCATCATGGCTTCATGGAGCGTCGGGCCCAGGGCGCGGCGCGCCAGTTCGCTTTTTTCCAGAAGTTCGATGGCCTGCTCCCTTCCCGGGGGCCAGATGACGGTACACCCTCCGATCGTGTCTGCCCCGCCGCAGTCTGGTGCATATCCTTTCTGGATGCCCTCGAGCGCCGCAGCCACCAGCAGGCTGAAAGCAATGTATGGGTTATCCCAGGCGCCGCCACCGCAGGTCCGAATCCAGTCCATCTTTTCGTTGTCAGACTGCGTCCGGAGCATTGGCAGGAGGCCCGGCTGACCGCCGCAAGATGCCGGAACTGCCCCAAAAACGATCCCTTCGCCGGTAATAGCAGCAATTTCGGCAGCGTGTCGCCACAGAGAGACAGCCTGAGACCAGGGCGCCTTTGAAGCATAGCCGGTGCTGTTCACTCCACTGAAGACAAACCCGCGCTTCAAACATAGATGCCTGGTGGCAAGACGCAACATTACCAGGTTATCGGCCATGGTCAAAGCATCGGTCCATCTCAGCGCCACCTCCAGGCGCCACACCTCACCCTCGCGCAAGACACACCGGGCGTCGATGCCCACGGCATCCAGCCACCGGCTCATCTCTTCCCTGAAGCTGCGGAGGCGATTTGCTGAAACTGGACCGCCACCGTTTGCCAGGGGCGCCGGGCCTTGCCAGCCCGGACACAGTGAAAAATCCAGAGTCACCGCCACCTCAAGTGTGTTTTGGCCCCGGCGCGCCCGTTTCAGGTTTTTTCTGAGGACTTCCCTGGG
>CAZFEA010000183.1:0-6100 GCA_964518085.1 uncultured Dehalococcoidia bacterium | reverse complement strand
CCGTCGAAAGGCTCACCCCGGGCAAACAAGTCACAAAACAGGCCAACCGCTGCGCCCGGGCTCCAGGGCAAAGTCCGAACAGTGTCCAGGTCCGGCCGGGCGATGATCCCGGGCGCGGCTGTGCCCGCCGGCCCGATCACTGAAGCCCTGTTCAGCACCACCCCATTTCTGAGTGCGCTTTCCAGGTGCTCGACCGGCACCACCAGGCTTTTCAAGCGTCCCCGGATGTCTACCAACCAGATATGCAGCAGCTTCACATTGCAATCGCCGGTCAGGGCAAGCAGGTGGTCCAGGGAACGGTTGCCATATTTCAACACCAAGGTTAGCCTGCACCTGGAAATGAACTCGGGAAAGGGCGAGCCCGTGGAGCCCGGTCGTTGCCCGGTATGGCTCGCCCTTTCCCGCGGCGGAGGGACTTTTCCTAAACTCCCCTTACCGGTTCAGGCCCCCGGGGGTAGGCCACCGGCGAAGGCCCGGCAGCCATTGCCGAGACCGGTACCGGCGGTTCGGCGGGGTAAGATTCCATGCCGTGCTCCGGGATATCCAACCCCTGGAGCTCTTCTTCACGGCTGGCCCGCAGCCCGATGGTCTTCTTGATCATGAAGAAGGTCAGGAACATAGTCGGCGCCACCCAGGCGACCAGCGCTCCGATATCAACCAGTTGCAGCAGCAACTGCCCGGTCTCGCCGGTGATCAGCCCCTTGACGCCTCCATAGGTGCCATCGGCGAAAATACCCACCGCCAGCAAACCAAAGACACCCCCGCCAAAGTGCACCGGCACCGCGCCGACGGCGTCATCTACCTTAAGGACGCGTTCCACGATATGGGCTGTGGCCATCAGCACCGGCACCGCCAGGGCGCCAATAACCACCGCCGCCCAGGGAGCAACATAGGCGGCGGGCGCGGTGATGGCCACCAGTCCCACCAGGGCGCCGTTACAGGCGGCGATGATATCGGTCTTGCCCGTCCTGGCATATACCCAGTAAAGGGCCACCACGGCGCCGGTGGCGCCGGCGAGGAAGGTATTAACCGCGATTATCGAAATGCGCAGGTCGGTGGCCGCCAGCGTGCTGCCGGAGTTGAATCCAAACCATCCGAAGAACAGGATGAAGGTCCCTATGACTACAAAGGGAAGGCTGTGGCCCCTGATGGGATTGGAGGTGCCGTCTTTATTAAACTTGCCGATCCGCGGGCCAACCATGGCCGCGCCGATCAGGGCGGCCAGTCCGCCAACCATATGGACGACGCCGGACCCGGCGAAGTCCTTGGCGCCGGTAGCGCCCCCGATGGTCAGCTCGCTCAGCCAGCCGCCGCCCCAGATCCACTTGCCATAAATGGGATAAACCAGGCCCCCCAGGAAGAAACTATATGCCAGGTAGGCGGTGATTTTCATTCTCTCGGCCACCGCCCCGGCCACGATGGTGCAGGCGGTAGCGGCGAAGACCATCTGGAAGAACCACATCATTACCGTGGACACGTCATAGCTTGCCCCGCTGAGGAAAAAGCCGGAAAAGCCGATGAAGGGCGTTCCCTCCTCCAGCCCGGGGTATAGCTTCGAGCCTCCGAACATGAGGGCAAAGCCAAAGGCCCAGAAGGCCAACGAGGCGATGCAGAAGTCCATGAAGCTCTTGGTCCAGTAGTTCACATTGTTCTTCGACCGGATAAGCCCGGCGCCCAGGAAAGCAAAGCCGAGCTGCATGAACCACACCAGGAAACCGGCGATCAGGGTCCAGGCCATGTTGACCGCGGCTTCAGGCTTCTCTTTCAGGGTATCGGCGCCGGTCGGGTCGGCGGCGTTGGCCCCGATAATGGGAATAACCCAGAAAGCGAGTCCCAGGATGACAAACAGGCCCAGGGCGACGGCGGCGCGCCTCATGGGCGCGGGAATGCGCAAAATGATTCGTTCCATTTGAAACTTCCTTTCTTTCCCTCTCCCTCGACGGGAGAGGGTCAGGGTGAGGGTGAAGTTTGCTATTCGCCCTTCTCGACCTTTGACTCATGCCTCTTCCTGATCACGCTGGGCAGGACCACCCAGAACAGGCCCAGGACAATGAAAGACCCCGCGGCAAATAACGCTTCGGTTGGCATTAATTCGCTCCTTGTGACGGAATAACGTGAGCGATCTCACGTTTTGATGGGTTAAATTCTAGGAGGGCGCGGGGCGAGGTTCTACGGATGGACTGACAGAAACCGGGGGTGGGTTTTTTGTGCATTTTGCACAAAACAGCGTTGCAGCACGTTGCACGTGCCTGTGTTCATCTACCTGCATTATAATTGGCTCATTGTTACAAAAATAGCCGATACCACAGGCGTCCTCGCCTGTGGGGACATGGTTTTTCATAATTCATGTGCTCGCTCGCGAGCATGGAGGTTTCATTCAAGTTGGACCGCCCTCTGCGGCGCTGTGCGTCCTCTGTGGTAACAAACCGAAACTGTGATACCATTCTGCGAACCACATTTTTAACCACAGAGGACGCAGAGGCCCACGGACGCCACGTAGGGGCAGACCTGCGTGTCTGCCCGCGGGCGAACACATAGGTTCGCCCCTACGTACGGTTCATGCTACACTATTCGTTGCGTTTGTATTAGATTCCTCATGCCGAACGCATGACTTCGGCGGCGCGGAGGGCCAGGTGGAGGACCAGGCGGGTCTCGCCGTCTTCCAGGTCCCAGCCGGAGATGTCCTGGATGCGCTGCAGGCGGTAGAGCAAGGTGTTGCGGTGGATGTTCAGCGCCTGGGCGGTCTCGGCGATGGTATTGTGGCGCAGGCGCGCCTCAAGGGTGACAATCAGGTCGGCCCTGTGCTTCTTATCGTATTCGCTCAGCCGGCCGAGATATTCTTCATAGAACGTTTCCAACTCTCCGCCCGGTTTGAGATAGAACAGCAGGCGGTAGACCCCCAGGTCGCCAAAATAGGTTGCCGAACCGGGGCCGAACAGACGCAGGCCCAGCGCCAGGGTTTGCTCCGCTTCCCGGTAAGACAGGCTGATGCCCCCGGGGCCGGCGTGGCACCGGCCCAGGCCCAGCGAGACCCGGCCTTCCAGATTGGTCGACAGCTTCCCAGCCGCATCCTTGCTAAGCGCCCGGAGGCCCGGAGCAGCCCTTTCCGGAGAGGCCGGGTGCAGGATGACCAGGATATCGCCGCGCCAGCAGCACCAGGAATCTTTGAGCAGGGAATTCGTCCTCCTGGCAATTGTGTCCCGGCCGTGAGGAGAGCCGGTAACCCGCGCCGCCATGACCAGATAGTCGCGCGAAAGGTCGAGACCGATCCGCCCGGCCCGCTCCACGATGGTCTGCCGGGCAGGCAGGTCGCCGGTCAGTAGCTGCTCGACAAGCTCGGACTGGAAACGGTCCTCGGTCTCGGCCACCGCCTGGCGGCGCGACATCTCCACCTCCAGGGCCAGCAGCCCCAGCCGGACCGCCAGCCGGTCGCCTTCTTCCAGCGTTCCCTTTGGCGCGGTCAGCACCAGGTAAGCCATGGCGGCCTGGCCGACCGTCACCGGGCCAAGGAAGCAGTCAATTTGCGATGAGAGCCTGAGCCCGGCGACGCCGGAGACGCGGCCCAAACGGGCCAGGGCTTCCGGCCGGGCCCGGCGCAGGGCGAGGCCCGCCTCGTCGCCGGGATCAACCAGCGGAGCGAAATCCCCGTCCAGCAGTCCCACCGTCCGGGCGGTCAACGCCCCAAGCTCTTCAAGGATGGCCGCTTCCCCTCTTCCGGCCAGCGCCAGCCGCATCAGCGACCGGCTGATCTCCCGTTCCCGGTGATAGAGCCGTCCCCGTTCCTCGTTTATCAGTCCGATGATCGCGCCTTCCAGCGCGGCTATCCCGGTCCCGGCCGGCAGCACAAAGAAAGGCAACCGCCCCGCCGCGGCTTCCTTGCGGGCTTCAGGAGTCAGCGCGCCAAGCAGTCCGATGGCGCTGACCCCCCGTTCGACCAGGGAGGAAATCAATCCGGAGAGGGTGGCCCCCAGCAGCGCCACCACCTCGGCGCGCATCAGGGCCAGTTCCCCGCCCTTGAGTCCATTGAATCCGGGCGGCGTGGGCCGGAGGCTCACCACCCAGCTCACTTCGTCAAACAGGCCTTCCTCGCCGGAAACCAGCTCCGTGCCCGGCGGCAGGGCCTGACGCCAGATTTGCTCTACGGTGGGCATTACCACACTCCCAGGTAATGCTCAATTTCCCAGGGGGTCACCTGCCGGTTGAAGTCCTGCCATTCACGCTTTTTGGCCTCCAGGAACCGGCTAAACAGCAGGTCGCCCAGGGCCTCTCGGATCACCCCGTCCTTCTGCAATTCCTCCAGGGCCTCGCCCAGGCTCTCGGGCAGCAGGGCGATGCGCCGCCGCTCCAGGGCCACCGGGTCGAAAGCGAACAGGTTCTCTTCCACCGGCGGCGGCAGCAGCAGCTTTTCCCTGACGCCGTGGAGGCCGCACCACAATATCACCGCGAAAGCCAGGTACGGGTTGCATGTCGGGTCGGGATTGCGCAGTTCCAGGCGGGTGGTGTCCAGCTTTTGCACGTTGACCCGGGGCACGCGCACCAGCGCCGAACGGTTCACCCGCGCCCAGGTGACGTGCACCGGCGCTTCATAGCCGCGCACCAGGCGCTTGTAGGAGTTGACCAGGGGATTGAGGATGGCGCTCATCCCCCGGGCATGGTGCAGCAGGCCGGCGATGAAACCCCGCGCCAGGGGCGAAAGGCCATATTCGTCGGATGGGTCGCTGAAGGCGTTCTTGCCGGACTTGCCGTGAACAAGGCTCTGGTGGATATGCAGCCCGCTGCCTTCGATACCCATCACCGGCTTGGGCATGAAGGTCACATCCAGCCCGTGCTTCTGGGCGATGGCCTTCAGCGTGTAGCGCGCGGTGATGAGGTTATCCGCGGTGCGCAGCGCCTCCTCGGGGGCCAGATCGACCTCGTGCTGGCCCACGGCCAGCTCATGGTGGCTGGTTTCCACGCCGATGCCCATCTGTTCCAGGACCGAGACCATCTCTTTGCGGATCGAGGCCGAAAGCCCGGTGGACAGGTCGAAATAGCCGCCGCGGTCCTGGGAAAGGAGCCGCATGCCCCCCTCATCACCCGGGCGGAAGAGGAAATACTCCAGCTCGGGAGCCACCCGGAAGCGGTAGCCCAGGGCCGCCGCCTGGTCCAGGGCCCGGACCAGGGCATTGCGGGGGTCGCCCGGGAAAAGCTCGCCGCCCGGGGTCAGCACCCAGCAAATGACCCGGGCCGCCGGCTGGCTGTCCTGCTCCCAGGGCAACAGGGCCAGCGTGGACAGGTCGGGCTTCAGGTACATGTCGCTTTCCAGGACCCGGGCGAAGCCTTCCACCGACGAGCCGTCGAACCATTTGCCGCGCTCCACGCAGTCGGAAAACTGTTCCAGCGGTATGGTCACACTCTTGACCACACCCAGGATGTCGGTGAACTGCAGGTAGACGAAGCGCACCCCGATCACCCGCAGTTCGTCGATGACCTCGGCTGTTTTCTTGTCCTCTTTTTTTCGAGTGGTCATGGCTCCCCCTTTCTGGCAGTCCGGTATCACAGGCGTCCCTGCCTGTGAGACACCGGGTGGCACAGGCGTCCCTGCCTGTGAGACATCGTTTTCGTACCTTGCCACTGTGTCGCGCCGTGGCCAATCCGCCACCGGGCGTTGCACGTGCTCCAAGCATTATTGTACAAAATGCACAAATTAGTCAAGGCCATCCGAGGCAGTGGGAAGTCTTTGACATTCATCTCCCAATTGGCTATAGTTTGCCACGTAACGTAGAACCTCACGGCTCTCGCGCAAGGTCACGGTTCAGGCGCCAAAGATGAACGAAGCCGGTAGCTTCCCTATAGGACAAAAGGTAACACTGCGTGGTCCCTAGTGGAGAAGCAAAAGAACAAGTACCGCCTGCGGGATTTCACCGAGCGGGGCGAAGAAGCGAAGATGGGGATCCCGTCCCAGGACGGCACGTCGGCGCCCCTCATAGATGCGCTCCATCGCGTCCTGTTCTTAATGGAAAACCAGCCTGGCGCTCTGTCGCAATTCCTTTCCGAGGCCAAGCCAGACCTGGAACGCTTGCGCTTGTTGGCCAACACCCTGGCCGGCCCTCAGTTGAAG
>CAZFEA010000182.1:0-7093 GCA_964518085.1 uncultured Dehalococcoidia bacterium | reverse complement strand
TGCTCCACCAGCTTGGGCATGCCGGTGGTGCCGGTGGTGTGCACGATCAGCGAGGTCTCGGTCGAGGAGAACGTCCTCGCCTTCAAATGGTCCGGTGGATATTTCGCCTCGAAAGGATGTTCGGCCATTTCAACCAGAGAAACCGTCCCCTTGACCTGCCGCTCGCCGGAGATAATGCAGTGTCTTAGCGGGGGAATGTTCGACCGTATTTCTTCCAGCATCTGGAAATAGTTGAAACCGGCGAATTCGAACGGAATAACCAGGGCCACGGGCCGGGCCTTGTTGATGATGTATTCCATCTCCCGGTGCCGCAACGTCCGAGTGGCCACCACGCCCAGGATGCCGGCCTTCTCGCAGGCAACCCTCAATAAGAATAGTTCGACCGATGGGGGAAGCTGGATCACGATCACCTCATCCCTTTTTATTCCCAGATCGGCAAATCCCAGGGCATACCTGTCTATCCTCTGTTTGGCCTGCGACCAGGTGAGCCTGGTAGTCGAATCCAGGATTGCTTCCCTGTCCGGGTATTGCTTTGCCCTGGCATCCCAGCACTCGCTGAGGGTAGCCTCCGTCCAGTATCCCTTGCCGGAGTATTCTTCAATTAATTTTGGGGTATAAAGTATTCCCCTGGGCATTTAGTATTTGCCTCCTCAGTCCCCTTTTTCAAAGGGGGAGGTCTTAGCTTCCATTTGGCCAGCACCTCTTCCCGCACCTTCGGATTGATGCGCACATCGGCATGCCACGACGGGTCCCATTCTACCGGTTTGCAGGCATCGATTATCGCCCTGGACATGTAGGTCGCCTTGCGGCCGTCCATGCCGTATTCCGTTGGCTGCACATAGGAGGGGTCCTGTATCGTCAGGTGGCTGGCCCAGTTGTAGTCCAGCATCTGGATGGCCCGCCGGGGCTCGGTCCGCGAGGCCGCCGCCCAGAGAACATCCTTGATGTTCGAAGGATCGATATCCGCATCTACAACTATGACATAAGCCGAGCCATAGCATCCGGAATGGCACTGCGAAGCTATCAACCCAGCCTGGCGCGAGTGCCCGGCATAGGAATTCTTGATGCTTACCACGATTATGCGGTGATAGCCGTAAATGGCTACCCCCTGCACCTCGCGGACTCCAGCGGCTTCCATCTGCATCCATACCAGAGCGGCCCCGTGCCAGTTGTCCCTGAGTTCGCCCTGCCCCGGCGGCCCCGCCTCCCGGCCGATGCAGGTGGTAAGTATCGGGTCATTCCGGTAATATAGCGCCTTGACCCTGATCACCGGGCAGTCCCTCACCTGGCTCCAGCCACACCACTCGACAAACGGGCCTTCCGGTAAATTATCTCCGGGGTAGACCTCGCCTTCGAATGCTATCTCGGCATTGGCCGGGATGGGAATTCCGGTAACGCTGCCGGTGATCACTTCTTCCGGTTGCCCCTTCAGCCATCCGGCAAAATCAAGCTCGCCGGCGCCGGACTGGTGGCTCATGGTGGTGGTCGAGGCTTTGAACAGCCCGGGATCGATACCGACCACGCCGACCACCGGGCATGGGAGACCCCTCCGGTGGTACTTGGTCATGATCAGGTGCCCGTCCTTGCCCTCCGAGGCATGCAGGCCGGTGGAAGCATGGTCGTGAAGTTGCAACCGGTAGGTGCCCATGTTCACCCTGCCGCTATCCGGGTCACGCATTAACACGGTATGCCCGGTGCCGATATAGCGCGCCTCACCCTCGAAGGACCGCGGCGCCGGGAAACGGAGCAGATCGACATCACCCCCGGTCAGGACATTTTCCATAATTGGCCCGCTGCGGACTTCCACGGGCGGGACGGGGGAGAATGACCTGAGGCGCTCTTTCCATGCCCTGGTCAGAGCCATTCCCCCCGGCGGAGCATCTGTCCATCCGGTGGAACGCAAAAATCTCTGCCTGTTTTCCTTCGAAAGGCTGGCCAGCATCCTGAAGCCGGGTTGATGCCCGGGGAACTTGTCGAACAGCACCGGATTGGGAGAGATGCTGCAGACAGCCGCAGCTTCGAGGTCCCAACTGGCGCCGTCTATTTTTTCCAGCTCGCCCGCGGCCTCAACCTGGCCGAGCCACTCTCTGAGGTCTTTGTAAGCCATTTAACGGTGCGTCCTGTACGGCAAACTCGCCGGGAAAAACAACCGGTACCACAGGCGTCCTCGCCTGTGAGACACCGTTTGCACGCATACGCCGTGTTCACATCCCGGCATGGATGACTTTCTGCGTCCGGGCACAGGCGGGGACGCCTGTGATACTTGTTGGCTGGCTAGCCCCTACCATCGCCTCAGGCATCCAGCAGATATCCAAATTTGTGTTTTACCTCATTGATCAAACCGGCGCTGTTTCGTATTTCTTTGGGAAACTCGTTGATCCACTCAAAGGGTTTGCAGGCATCGATGATCGCCCTGGAATTGAAATAGGCGCTGGACGGTTTACGGATGGTAGGGTCAAGGGGGGTGCTCCAGCACCGGTGGAGTATCTCGATGTCGGTCGCCGGATCGACCCGGGTGCACATGGCCCATAACACCTCCTGGGTGTTGGACGGGTCGATATCGTCATCCACCACCACCACATAGCGGCCATGGTAAGCGCCGCCGGCCCGCGCCTGGGCAGCTATGAGGGCCGCCTGCCTGGCGTGCCCGGCATACCTTTGCTTGATGGAAACGTTGATGAAATAGTACCCCATTTTCTCGAAGCCGGACCATACGCCGACTACGTCAGGCACACCGGCGCGGATCAGCTCGGTAAACAGGCGCGCGCTTCGCATCAGGTCGCTGTAATAGCTGGAGTCGCTGGGAGGTATCGAGTTCTGCGAACCCAGGAGAATGGGGTTGTTCCGGTGGTAGACTCTCTCGACTTCGATAACCGGCGTCGGGCGCTCTTTGCTGGCATAATATCCTGTCCACTCGCCAAAAGGACCTTCCCGCCTTTCCTTTCCCGGCGGCGAGAATCCCGCAATCACTATCTCGCTGTCGGCCGGGACCGGCAGCCCGGTTACCTCCTCCTCTATGACTTTCACCGGCTCGCCGGTGATAGCGCCGAGGTACCGGTACTCTTTGCCATGGGGCAGCGCGATGCAGCTAACGCCGAAATAGAGCGGATGGTGGCCAAAGGAGATCGCCACCGGGCAGGGCTTCCCGGCGGCATGCCACTTCTCCCGGTGCAGCCTGCCGTGTTTCCCCGGCGAAATGTAAAAACCCAGAGTCTTCTTATCGTGGACCTGCACCCGGTAGGTCCCAAGGTTGATATCGCCGCTGTCGGGGTCCCGGGTTATCACCGCGTCGCCGGTGCCAATATACCGCCCTCCATCAAGCTCATGCCACTTTGGAGCCGGGAACTCCCACATGTTGATGTCATCGCCACTGTGAACGTTTTCCGGTACCGGCCCGGTGGTGACTTTTTGCGGTTCGAAGCGGTCGACGGTCGGATTCCATTCCAGCAGCTTCTGGCGAAGGACCCGCAGCAGCTCCAGGTCGGCAAGTCCGACCGGCAGCCCCAGGGTTATCGCCACATGGTCGGCCGTCGCCAGCGAGCAGGACAGCAGCCGGTAACCCGGTGGGTAGTCCCGGATATTGTCGAACAGCAGCGACGACGGCTTCTTGTTGAGCTTCAGGTTAAGGTCGGCCAGGCAGCCGATTTCCTGGTCCCAATTAGCGCCGTCCACTCTCGCCAGTCCCCGCACCTGTTCAACTTTGTCGATCCAGGTCCTTAAGTCGTCCAATCTATGCTTTGTCCTGTGACAAGAATTGCTCTATTCGGGTGGCACAGGCCTTTGCGCCTGTGAGTCATTGCTGGCCGCCGCAAATAACCGGTACCACAGGCGGCCCTGCCTGTGAGATACCGTTTTCATTGGATAATGGTGCTCGCTCGGGCGACAGGCTGGAAAGCCTGTCGTACCGGTTGAGGGCGCCCTGACGGGATTGCTTCGCTACGCTCGCAATGACAGTAGCCTAGTGGTTCAACAGGTGTGCCCATTTCTGCTTTGTTTCGTCTATCAGGGGGGCGCTGTTCCGAATTTCCTTCGGGAAATCATTGATCCATTCGAAGGGCTTGCAGGCATCGATAATGGCCCTGGAGTTGAAAAAGGCGTTCGAGGGTTTGCGGATCGTCGGGTCCATGGGCGTGCTCCAGTACCGCCGCAGGATGTCGATGTCCGTCGCCGGGTCAACCCTGGTGCACATCGCCCACAACACTTCCTGGGTATTGGAAGGGTCGATATCGTCGTCCACCACCACCACATACCTGCCATGGTAGGCGCCTCCAGCAAGGGACTGGGAAGCAACCAGGGCCGCCTGCCTGGCATGTCCGGCATATCTCTGTTTGATGGAGACGGTAATAAAATACACCGCCATCATCTGCAGACCGGCCCACACGCCAACCACGTCAGGAATGCCGGCGCGAATAAGCTCGGTATACAGCCGGGCGCTTCTCATCAGGTCGGAATAGTAGTTGGAATCGCTGGGCGGTATCGAGTTCTGCGAACCCAGGAGAATGGGACCGCTGCGGTGATAGACCCGCTCGACTTCAACAATTGGCGCCGGCCGGTCCTTGCTGGCGTAGTATCCCGTCCACTCTCCGAAAGGTCCTTCCTGCCTTTCTTTGTCCGGCGGGGAAAATCCGGCGATGACGATCTCGGCATCGGCGGGAATGGGCAACCCGGTCACCTCTTCCTCGATCACCTTCACCGGCTCGCCTTTGATGGCCCCTACGTACCGGTACTCCGCCCCTTGCGGCAAAGCTACACAGCCAACCCCGAAATAAAGTGGGTGGTGTCCAAAGGACATCGCCACTGGACAGGCTTTCCCGGCGGCATGCCATTTCTCCCGGTGCAGCCTTCCATGATGCCCGGGCGAGACGTAAAAGCCCAGCGTGTTCTTGTCGTGGACCTGCACCCGGTATGTCCCCAGGTTGACCTCCCCGCTATCGGGGTCACGGGTTATTACCGCATCCCCCGTCCCGATGTACCGGCCTCCATCCAGTTCATGCCATTTGGGAGAAGGGAACTCCCACATGTTCACCTCATCGCCCTTATGGACGTTCTCCATCACCGGCCCCGATTGCACCTTCTGAGGTTCGAACCGGTCCATGGCTTCGTTCCACTCAAACAGCTTCTCGCGAACCACGCGCAGGAGCTCCAAATCGGAGAGACCAACCGGTAGCCCAAGGGTGATGGCCACACGGTCGGCGGTAGATAACGAACAGGACAGCAAACGGTAGCCGGGTGGGTAATCCCGGATATTATCGAACAACAACGCCAGAGGTTTCTTGCTGGTCTTCAGATTGAGATCGGCCAGGCAGCCGATCTCATGCTTCCAGTGGGCGCCATCCACCCTCGCCAGCCCCCGCGCTTTTTCTACTTTTTCCAGCCAGGTCCTTAAATCATCCATCTAAGATATTCCTGTCGCAGGCATTAGTCACCGTGTCTCGCCCCTAAACAGTGCGACTTTTCGGTCCGGTCCAGTCCGGATGCTCCTCGACCTGGACAAATTCGACCCCCGCCTGGTCCTTGATGGGGACATAAATAAAGGCCATCCAAATAGCGCTGGCGTTGGGCTCAAGATTGAAGTGTTGATGTTCGCAGCCGTTGGGCTTGACCGGCAGGACAATCAGGTCGCCCTCCTCCCAATCGTACCGGACGCCGTCGACCACGCTGTAGCCCTTACCCTCGAGCACGTAAAGCGGCGTGCCGCCCTGGTGAATGTGCTTGCCCCCGTGTTTCTTGATATGGTTTTGGAAGAGCCGCCATCCGGGCGCTCCCATCTCATCCCAGTTGTTTTCCCAGACGAAGACCTTCAGCAAACCGTGTCTGCCCTGTTCCCAGCCGATATCGTGGCCCTTGATGATGATCTTCCCCTCGACCCTTCTCTTCACCTTTTCATTGTCGTGACGGCGCATCTGGTCATACATGGTCTCGGCAGGTTCAGGCTCGCGACGTCTTTCGGCAATTCTTTCTACCATACTGGGTCCCCTGTTCTGTCAATTTCGAGGGATTCCTCCGCTTGCGATGGGTGACGAAGCAATCCCGCTATCGGTACGACAGGCTTTCCAGCCTGTCGCTGCAGGCTGGAAAGCCTGCAATACCATTGCTGCACTCGCAATGACCATTCATTACGACTTTTTGTTTAGCTCCACTATCGGGCAACAGGTTATGCACTGGCCGCAGCGATGGCCCCGGCCAATAACCATGTATTCCATCTGGTACGAAAGAGGCATCTGCGCCCGGCCCTTGGCCACCACCTCTGCGTTAATGACATCCGGCGGCGGCAGGGCCTTCATCTTCCCCCCTTCCTCATGCAGCGTTCCGCTGGCCCACACGCAGCGCCACTTGTGTAACCTGGCATAGCTGAATTTCCGGTTTTCGATAGTGAGGCTCGGCCCGGGTTCCTCGCTCAGGGCCTCCACCGGGCAGACGTGGACGCAGACCGGTTTCGATACGCCGTATTTCTCCTTGCAATAGGCCTTGCACTTATCGACGTCGCAAATCGGCGGCCCCTGGTACATGGGGTCGGGGTCCAGCCGCGCCGTGGTGATGACCGAACCAAAGCGTTGCCTTGGACCGTTCTCCCGGGTGACGCACAGGGTATTCAGGCCAAACTCGCCGACTCCGGCAGCCACCGCGGCGTGCCTGTTCGACAGGGCCCCGACATACTTGATATTGTCCTCAACGCCACTGGCGACAATGGGCATGGCCACATGGCCTTCTTTTTCCAGCAGCCGCGTGAGCAACTGGGACGTCCGGTCCAGGAAATGAAGGTTGATCTGCCCGTAGCCAAACCACATATAGGACCAGAGGGCCTGCCGGAGGCCGGTTTCGTGGGCCTTCAAGTTAGCCCTTCTAACCCCTTCGGCGATTCTCATCCCCAAAACGATTACCGACTGGGCGTCGTCGAGCAGGTCTGTGGGCCGGTGCCCCTTTGGCGCGTTCTCGAATCGCTCCACGGGGGCTATCCGGACGAAGTCCAGTTGCTGCTCAAGAGCCAGTTGTTTAACTGCTTGCGTTAAATTCAATTGTTTTTCCACCTTTCCGGTTGTTCAGAGTGCCCTCTCCCTTGACGGGAGAGGGTCAGGGTGAGGGTGAAGTGCCG
>CAZFEA010000181.1:0-7153 GCA_964518085.1 uncultured Dehalococcoidia bacterium | reverse complement strand
GCCTGTTTCTTAAATCCCCCTTAGTCCCCCTTTGAAAAAGGGGGAGACGGCGACATTTACTTCCCCCTTTCGCAAAAGGGGGATACAGGGGTAGTCCCCCTTTTTCAAAGGGGGAGACGGCGACATTCTCGGAGCAACTATATGGCCACACCAACCCGTTTCAGCCAACAACTCATCGAAGAAAACATCAACAAGGGCATCTGGGAACTGACCACCTTTTCCGATGCCTGGGACCGGAATGCCGCCGAATTCCCGGACAAAGAAGCGGTGGTGGACTCGACCCACCGGCTCACCTGGTCGCAGGCCAAAGACTGGATCGACCGGCTGGCGCTGGCTTTCCTCCAAGCGGGGATGAAAAAGGACGAGGTGGTGGTCATCCAGTTGCCAAACTCGGTCGACCTGGTGCTCACCCGGGTGGCCTGCGAAAGGGCCGGGCTGGTGTTCTTGCCGGTGCTCAGGAGCTATCGCCACAAGGAAGTAAGGCAGTTCCTGGGCATGACCCGGGCGGCGGCGCTGGTTATCCCGTGGCGCTTCCGCGACTTCGACTATATCAGGATGGTCGAGGAAATACGGCCGGAGGCGCCCCACCTGCGGCATGTCTTCGTGGCCGGGGACGAAGCCCCGGAGGGGGCCCTGTCTATCAAGCGGATTGTGGCCCAGCCCCCTCACGGCAAGTACCCGGTGAGCTATCTGCAGCAGACCCGCTGCCCGGCGACCGAGTTTTCCATGATACTGCCCACCAGCGGCACCACCGGTTTCCCCAAGCTGTGCGAGAATCCCATCATGACCATCGTGGTCCGGGAACGGGCCTGCATCAAGAACCTCAAGCTGAACGGCGAAGACATCTTCGGCATTTTTTCGCCGGCGCCCGGGGGGTCCAACGGGCGCTGCTACTATTCGGCGCCGCTGGTGGCCGGCAAGACCGTCTGCCTGGAGCACTGGGAGGCGGAAAAGGCCCTCAAGCTTATCCAGAAGGAAGGCATCACCGTCGTGCCCCTGGTGCCCACCCAGTTAATCCAGATTCTGAAGCACCCGGATTTTGGGAAGTACGATCTGAGTTCGCTGCGGCTGATTTTGTGCATGGGCGCGGTGCTACCCTATCACGTGGCCGAGGAAGCGGAAAACCGGTTGGGCGGCAAGTGCAAGCTGACACAGAACTACAGCGCGGTGGGCTGCTCGGTGGCCTGCATGGGCATGCCGGAGGAGAGCCGCCACGCCCGCTTTCTCACTGTGGGCAAGCCCTACGCCCATGCGGAGGTCAGGATATTGGATGACCACGGCAAGGAACTGCCGCGGGGCGAGGTGGGCGAGATAGCGCTGCGCGGGCCGGCCGGGGACTCGGGCTATTATAATGACCCCGAGGCCACCAGGCAGGCGTGGACGGAGGACGGGTGGTTCCATACCGGAGACCTGGGTAAGCTGGACGAGGAGGGACACCTGATGATCGCCGGCCGCAAGAAAGACATGATCATCCGCGGCGGCCAGAACATATATCCTACCGAGATCGAGGCCATTCTTTCGAAGCACCCGAAGATCATGGAGGCGGCGGTGGTGGCCATGCCGGACCCGGTGATGGGCGAAAAGGCCTGCGCCTACGTGGCGCCCCGGCCCGGGCAGAGGGTCACCCTGGAAGAGATGGTGGCCTTCCTCCGGGAGCAGAATATCGCCCCCTACAAGCTGCCGGAGCGGCTGGAGCTGATGGACCGGCTGCCGATGGTAGCCGATGGGCAGAAGATCGACAAGAAGGCCCTGCAGCAGGACGTGGCCCGGAAGATAACCCCCCTGTAGGGGCGATGCCAGAGAGCCTCGACCAGTGTCGAGGCTCGGCGGCTCGCCCGCCTGTAAACCGTGTAGTGGCGATGCCACGGGTGGTGGTGTGGTGCGGAGGACGGCTCGCCCGCCCCCTTCCGTCCAGGAACATTGGCGTACGGCAGCGCGATTAGGGCCAAAATCGGTGTTTGTGGCGGGCGAGCCGCCCCCACGTCCGCCCGACCGCCCCGCCATGGCTCGCCCCTACACCCCCGGCACGCCGTGCCGCTACGGGGAAATTTGACAGGCGTCTGCCAATTCTGTTAAATTGCGCCAAACTGACTTCTGAAATGGAGGCAAAAGACAATGCGCGGTATGACATTGATTTTGGTCATGCTCGTCCTGGCAGGTCTGGTCCTGGCCGCCTGCGGCGGTCCCGGCCCTGCTCCCACGGCCACGCCGACAATCAAGGCCGGCCAGGAAAAGCCGGGCAAGGTGGGCGTCGAGGCGGAGTGGGCCGCGCTGGTGGAAGCGGCCAAGAGGGAAGGGACTTTGCTGGTTTACTCCACTCCCAGCGTGGATGTGATGAAGGAAATAGCCGGACCGTTCAAGGAAAAATTCGGCATCAACGTTGAATACGTGGTGGGCCGGGGCGAAGAGCTGGCCCGGAGAATGCTGGCCGAACAAAACCGCGGCATCTACAATGCCGACGTGGTCATCTCCGGCGGCACCACCGGACTGGTAACCATGAAGCCGCAGGGACTCCTCGGCCGGCTTGAGCCGCTGCTCTTCTTGCCTGAGATCATGGACCCCAAGCTCTGGAGGACGGGGAAGCTTCCGTTCGTGGACAAAGAGGGCTACCACCTGGCAATGATCGAGTCCATCCAGAGATACATGCTGCGCAATAGCGACATGGTCAAGGACGGCGAGTTGAAATCGTACAAGGACCTTCTGAACCCGAAATGGAAGGGTAAGATGGTCTCCAACGACCCGACCATCGCCGGCACCGGCAATGCCATGTACACCTTTCTGGCTATCGACGTCTGGGGCATGGACGCCACACTGGACTACATGCGGCAAATGGTGAAACAGGAGCCGGTCATCACCCGGGACACCCGGCAGCAGGTAGAATGGGTGGCCCGCGGGCGATATCCCATCGGCCTGGCCACTTTGATCGCGCAAACTTCAGAATTCATCAAGCTGGGAGCGCCCATCGCCCTGGTGAAGGCCGACGAGGGCGCCAAGTCCGGCGCCGGCGCCGGCGGATTGCAAATACCGAAACAACACGCCCACCCCAACGCGGCCAGGGTGTTTGTGAACTGGATCCTGACCAGAGAGGGCGCCGCCGCGTTCATCAAGGGTTTCGGACATCCCAGCACCAGGCAGGACGTTCCCAAGACCGGCGTGCCTACCATCTTTCTCCCTATGGAGGGTGAAAAGATATACCCGGACACCGAAGAGGGTACCCTGGCCAGGGGCGTTACCATGGTACACGCCAGGGAGATTTTTGCCCCGCTGCTCAAGTAGGTAACAGGTAACAGGTAACAGGTGGCAGCCACTAGCTATTGGCGGTTAGCTATTGGTCAAATGCCAGATGCCAATTGCTAATTGCTAACTGCTAATCGCTAATAGCCGTTAGCTACTGGCCGTTAGCTATTGGCCAAATGCCAGATGCCAATTGCTAATCGCTAATCGCTAATCGCTAACTGCTAATGGCTAATCGCTAATAGCCGTTAGCTATTGGCGGTTAGCTATTGGCCAAATGCCAGATGCCAATTGCTAATGGCTAATCGCTAATCGCTAACTGCTAATCGCCAACAGGCGACAGGCTGCGAGGACTGATGGCCAAACCTACCCGGTACACGCCGGAACTCTACCAGGAATACGTCGCCAAGGGTTACTGGACCGGACTGACGCTGGCCGGTTGCTGGGACGACAATGCTTCCAAATACCCCGATAGAGAGGCTATTGTCGATTCAAAGACCCGGCTGACCTGGCGCCAGGCCAGGACGTGGACCGGCCGGATTGCCCTGGGTCTGCTCCATCTGGGGCTGGCTAAAGATGACGTGGTGGTGGTCCAGTTGCCCAACAGCGTCGAGCTGGCCCTGTTGCGTGTCGCCTGCGAAAAGGCGGGCTTGATGTGCCTGCCCATTTTGAGGACCTTCCGCCATTCGGAAGTGAAGCACATTCTCCAGGCGTCGCGGGCCTCCGCCATAGTCATCATGAAGGAATTCCGGGGGTTGGACTACGAGGAAATGGTGAGGGAAATCCGGCCGGAGGCGCCTTCGCTGAAACACATCATCTTCGCCGGGGAAGGGGCCCCCCGGGGAAGCATTTCCATCGGGGAGATGGTCCACCGCCCGCTGGAGGGCGACTATCCGGGGCGTGTTTTCGATGGGACGCCCTGGGACGGAGTTGCCCTGATCATCCACACCAGCGGCACCACCGGTGTACCCAAGCTGGCCGAATTTCCGGTCTGTTCCAACATCTACCAGGGACGACTTGCCGCCGACCGGCTGAAAATCACCTCCCAGGACACCGTATTCAGTGTCAGCCCAGCGGGCATGGGCCCCAGCATGACCGCCTATATGGCGGCCCCGGTGGCGGGGGCAAAAGTGGTGATGCAGGAGCATTTCGACGCCGTGGAAGCCCTGGAAATTGTGGAAAAGGAAAGGGCCACCGTGCTGTGCGCCGTGCCCGCCCAGTTGACCATGTTGTCGGCGGCGCTGGCTTCCAGGAGGTGCGACCTCAGTTCACTGCGGGTGATACGGGTCACCGGGGCGCCGTTGACCTACCATGTCGGCAAGGAGGCCGAAGACCGGCTGGGGGCGCCGGTTACCCAGGCATACGGCGCGGTGGATTTCGGCCACCTGTGCGCCACCGGTCCCGAAGAGCCGGTGGAGGCCCGTCTGATGACCGTCGGCAGGCCGGAGACCGGGAACGAAATCAAACTGATGGACGACTGGGGAAATGAAGTGCCCGAAGGGGAAGTGGGCGAAGTGTGGGCCAGGGGCCCGGGTTCGATATCGGGATATTTCAACGATCCGGAGGCGACCCGCGCCGCCTGGCCGGATGGATGGTTTCACATGGGCGATCTGGCCAAGTTCGATTCCGATGGCAGGCTGCTGATAGTGGGCCGGAAAAAGGATATCATCATCCGCGGCGGGCAGAACATCTATCCCACCGAGGTCGAGGCGTTGCTGGTCGGCCACCCGGCAATCGCCGCGGTATCGGTGGTGGCCATGCCCGACCCGGTGATGGGGGAAAAGGCATGCGCTTTCGTGGTCCCCCGGGCGGGAATGACCCTTAGTTTGGGGGACCTGGCATCCTTCCTGAAAACCAGGGGGATCGCCCCATTCAAGCTGCCTGAGAGGCTGGAGCTCATCGACCGGCTGCCCATGGTCGCCGACGGGCAGAAGGTGGACAAGAAACTGCTGGCCAAGAACATCGCGGAGAAAACAGGAGACAGGCATTAGGCAACAGGTAACAGGTAACAGGCCGGTACCACAGGCGGCCCTGCCTGTGAGACATGGTTTACTCCGAAAATAGCCGGTACCACAGGCGGCCCTGCCTGTGGGGACATGGGTTTTCATACTTCATGGTGCTCGCCGGCGAGCATGGATGATTATTTGAAATTTGCCGCCTGGAGCTTAGAATTTTTGCATAATAAGGAGGTTTGATAATGATTGGACCGCCAAAGACACACAAGATAAAGGTCGAAGTCACCAAAGTGGGCAAAGGGGTATGTCCCAACGGCATGAAACCCGGAAGGAACTGGATACTTGACAGCAAGACGCCAGGGGGCATTTGCCTCGGCGCCCTGTCTACGATATTGCCCTATGCCAGGGCAATTTCGTTCGGAGGCACCTTTTATTTCCAGGAAACCCCCGATTCGGTGGAGTTTTCCTGTCCCGACCATGAGCGTCATGTTACCTTCCGGTTGACGCGGCTGAAAGAGTAAGGCCTGGAGAATAGAGGATGAAACCACCAAAAAGACATAAGGTCAAGATCACCGTAAAAGAAGTTACCAAAGGCAACTGTCCTTTGGAAATGAAGCCGGGTGACTCCTGGGTCTATCACCGCACCGTGCCCGAGGGGATCTGCCTGGCGGCGTTTTCCACCCTGATTCCGGCCATCAGGACCTTCGGCGCGCCGGGTGGAAAATTTTCCTGGCCCGACGGGGAGGAAGAAAAAACGGAGTCGGTCCGGCTATCCTGCCCCGACCCGAGGCACTGGGTGATCTACGAGGTCAGCAGGCTACGGTAGCGGTTAGCAATTGGCGGTTAGCGATTAGCATTTGGCATATAGCTGCTGACAATCGCAGTTCGCCAGGCATTGGCTACGAACCGCAACGCCGCTGGCAGCAGGCAGTCGGTATTGGGTATACTCTGGCGGCGTGGGGCTGGGGAGCCGATCGCCGGTTGCCGATGGCTAGTGGCTAATAGCTAATAGCTAATAGCTAATAGCTAATGGCTAATTGCTAATGGCTAATGGCTAATTGCTAATGGCTAATAGCTAATCGCTCGATATATAAGGAGGTTGATTGATCATGAAGAGATTTGCAGGCATGGTAACAGCACTAACGGCGATGCTGGTCCTGGCCGCTTGCGCCGGGCCGGCGCCGTCCCCGGAGCCGGCGCCCCGGGCGACGGCAACCGCCGCCCCGGCGCCGGGCTGGGAACAGCAATGGAACAAGCAGGTGGCAGAAGCCAAAAAAGAGGGAAAAGTGACCATTTATGCCCTGTGGCGGCCTGAAGTCCGGACCGCCGTCGCGCCCGCGTTTCGCGCCAGGCACGGGATAGAAGTGGACTTCTTGCCCTTCGGCCGGGGCGCCGAGCTGATCGCCAGGGTCGAAGCGGAAAAGCGCGCCGGCCTGGTCCTGGCCGATGTCCTCGGCGCGGGCGGCACCACCATTATCAGCGGCTTGAAACCCGCCGGCCTGATGGGACCGATGGAGACCTTGCTCGTTCTCCCCGAGGTGAAGAATCCCCAGAACTGGCAGGGCGGCCAGTTCCCATGGATGGACAAGGGCCATATGGGTGTCAACATGATTGCGGCGGTGCAGCGGCTGATCGTCCGCAACAAGGACCTGGTGCGGGAAGACGAGGTGAGGACCTACCGTGACGTCCTGAAACCCCAGTTCAAGGGCAAGATCACGCTGAATGACCCCACGGTCCAGGGGGCAGGCAACAGTGTGCTGACCCACCTGGCGGTGGACCTGTGGAAGCCCGAGGAAGCCTACGATTTCTTCCGCGAGCTGATGAAACAACAACCGGTGATCGAACGTGATAACCGGACAAACGTGGAATCAGTGGCCCGGGGGAAATATGCCATCGCGCTGGGGACCCAGGCCGATATCCTGGCCAATTTCCTGGACATGGGAGCGCCCATAGCCCCGGTGATC
>CAZFEA010000180.1:0-7187 GCA_964518085.1 uncultured Dehalococcoidia bacterium | reverse complement strand
GGCGCCGGCAACAGCTACCTGGCGGGTTATACCGGGGGCGCCCTCCCCGGCCAGACCTTTTTAAGCGGTACCGACGCCTTCGTCCGCAAGTATGACAGTGAGGGAAATACCGACAGCGAACTCCCACCAACGCCGACGCCGGCGCCATCGCCCTCACCCTCGCCTTCTCCTTCACCATCTCCATCTCCCACGCCGTCGCCCAGCCCGACACCTTCTCCCACCCCCATGCCGCCGCCGGACAAGTACGACGAGTTCAGCACCTCTCCGACCGGCTACAGCCCGGCCATGTGGCGGTCGGAGACCGGTGGGGCGGGGACCAGAAGCTGGGATAGCAGCAGCGTTGTCCGGCAGGCGGCGCCGGGGGCGGGGTTTGCCTCCTTGAGCACCGGGGCCGCCTTCCGCTACGGGACGGCGGTTTTCAGGGTGAACTCCAGCGATGCCTTCGGGTCGCAGAACCAGTCCGGCTGGTCCGATGCCTCTTCGACCTCGACGGTAAGGCCCTATTACTTCAACTTCAATACCGGCGGCAACAACGGCGTCTGGGTGCACGACAGCACCGCGGGCAGCGATTCCGGCGCCATGACCCTGGCGGCAAAGTCCGGGGGCAACCTCTCCCAGCAGTCCTTCACCCTCGATTCCAAGCAGCTCTACCATGAGTTCAAACTGGTCTGGCAGTCGGGGAAGGTGGACCTGTGGGTAAACGGGGCGCTTAAGGCGACGGTCACCACCAATGTGCCGGCCATGGCCCTCCCCTTCCGGCTGGCAAGCGAAACCCGCGACGGCGGTGACAGCGGATGGATGTATGTTGACTACGTGAAGCTGTGGTCAGGGGAGATACTGGAAGCGACGCCCACGCCGTCGCCCACGGTCGCGCCAACGGCTACCCCGTCGCCCACCGCCACCCCGGCGCCGGGCGGCGTCCAGCAAAAGATCGTATTCACCTCCTCCCGGGAGGGGAATGACGACATTTACATCATGAACATGAACGGCAGCGACCAGACACGGCTGACGGTCAATACCGCGTCCGACCAGCATCCGAGGCTGTCGCCCGACGGCGGAAGGATAGCCTTTGTTTCCAACCGCGATGAAGGCGACTTCGAGATATACGTTATGAGCGCCGGCGGCGCCGGGCAGACCCGGCTGACCTTCAACCCGGCCAATGACGTCCAGCCGGCATGGTCGCCGGACGGGGCGAAGATAGCCTTTGCCTCCAATCGCTACGGGAACTGGGATATATTCACCATGAACTCCGACGGCTCGGGAACAACGCGGCTAACCGGCGTGACCGGCCCCCAGGGGGACAACGTGGCCCCTTTTTGGTCGCCCGACGGCGCGAAACTGGTTTTTGCCTCCAACCGTGAAGGCAACTATGACATATACACCATGAGCGCCGGCGGCGCCGGGCAGACCAGAATAACCAATAGCCCGGCCGCGGACACCAACCCGGCATGGTCCTACGACGGAAGCAAGATCGCTTTCACCTCCAACCGGGACGGAAACAACGAGATTTACACCATCAATGCCGACGGTACCGGAGAGAGCCGGGTGACCTGGAACTACTACTACGATGACTGGGCATCGTGGACCACGGACAATGGCAAACTGGTCTTCATGTCCCTGAGGGACGGCAACTGGGACATCTGGAAGATGAATCCCGACGGCTCGGGGCAGGAAAGGCTGACCACCGACCCGGCCTACGACCGCCAGCCCTCGGCGGGCAACTGGCTGGCACCGGGGTCTCCCGTGGTCACCCCTACTCCGGCGCCGGGCCCGACCGGAAGCCCGACACCGGGTGTCAGCCCCACACCGTCGCCAACCCCCAGCCCAGGCCCCACTGCCACGCCGTCGCCCACGGCAACGCCGGGCGCTACCCATTCGCCCACGGCAACGCCCGGTCTTACTCCCACGCCTTCGGCCACTCCAACCCCGACGCCTACGCCCACGCCCACGCCCACCCCGACGCCGCTTACCGGCGCCGTGGTCCAGCTAGAGTCAAAGGACATTTCGGTATCCGGCGAGGTCCAGGTGCCGGTGGTCATCAAGAACCTGACCGCCGCCTCCGGCCTCGGTGGATATGACCTGAAGGTCGGCTTCGACCCGTCGGTTGTCCGGGTGGTCGAAGTCCTGGGCGGCGCCGCCCCCTTCAATTCGCGCCCGACTTCGAATGTGAATAACAATACCGGGCAGGCGCTGTTCAATGCCATCCAGGTGGAGGCCGATCCCGGTCCCAGGGGCGACATAATCGTGGCCTACCTGTCCCTGAGCGCGCAGGGGTCTATCGGCGCCGCCACCACCCTGGCCCTGACGGTCAACTCCATTGTCGACTTCAACGGCAACGTGGTCGCGGCGACGCCCGTCAACGGGCTGGTCAGGATCGTCTCCCCGCAGGCGGTGGTCGCCCTGGTACCGGTGGAGGGCGCCGACGGGATAGCCCTGATCGATGTCAGGATCAGCCGGATAATCAATCCTTCTTCCGGCGCCGACGTTCCGGCGGCCCAGGGGATAGGCGCCTTCGACGGACTGGCCACCTTCGACAAGGACGGCATGATCATCGTCGGTGTCCGGGGCTATGGCGATTTTCCCAGCGTAACCTCCAACAAGCGCAACGATATCGGCAAGGTCATGTTCAACGCCTTCCAGGCGGGCGCCAGCCCGCAGCCGCCGCTGACCCTGGTGCAGTTGGCGCCCAAGCTCATTGGCAGCTCGGAGAGTGTTTATGCCCTCCAGGTATCCTTCAGCGTCATCGCTGATTCCGCCGGTGGGGGACTGCCGCAGGATGCGCCCAGGAGCATTTCTTTGAAGCGGGGGGATGCCAGGGCCGACGGCGTGTTCAACATCGCCGATGCGCTGTTCATTGCCCAGTATCTGGCGGGATTGAGGAAGGTGGGGACCAACCCGACCGATGACCTGCATCCGGTCAATGCCGCCTCGGTAAGGCTGGACGACACCGGCGGCGACAAGATCACCATCGCCGATGCCCTGTTCATCGCCCAGAGGCTGGCAGGGCTGAGGGATGCCGGGTTTAACGCTCTGTGAGGCCAGCGGCAGCGTGCCTTCCCCCTTTCGCGAAAGGGGGATACAGGGGGATTTGCCCCGTAGATCAAAATGTAAGAGCTGGGACGTGAAACCACGAATGAACACGAATAATAAACCGCAGAGGCGCAGAGAGGTGAGAGGTGAGAAGCGAGACTGGTGGGGGGCCTTCTGTCTTGTGTCTTCTGTCTTCTATCTTCTGCTATTCGTGTTGATTCGTGGTTTCACATCCCTGTTTTTTAAATCCCCCTTGGTCCCCCTTTTCCAAAGGGGGAGACCACTCCCTCCCCCTTTCGCGAAAGGGGGATAGAGGGGGATTTTGCCTGTTTCTCAAATCCCCCTTGGTCCCCCTTTTCCAAAGGGGGAGCCCCGCGATTCACTGTAATTTATTGCGTCTGATATTGATAGGGAGGGAAACAGATGAACAAGCTGTTATGGTTGTCAATGATGGCTTTCGGTCTCGGAAGCATGGTCCTGGTTGCTTGCGGACAGGCATCGCTGCCTTCACCCGGCGTGGAAGTGAAAACTCCCGGCGCCAAAGGCGCCGCGCCCGTCCCCGTGGCTGGCTGGCAACAACGCTGGGAAGGAATCCTGGGCGAGGCCAGGAAGGAGGGCGCTGTTTCCATATACATCACCGGATGGACCGCCGATGGCAGGCGTTCTCTCACCACGGCGTTCAAGGACAGGTATGGCATTGACCTGGAATTCACCCCGTTTCGCCTGGGGGCAGAGATGATAGCCAAAGTCCAGACAGAAAACAGGTCCGGCTTGTATTTGGCCGACGCCTTCGGATCGGGGCCGGGCACTATCATCCTGAGCATGAAGCCGGAAGGCCTGGTGGCCCCGGTGCAGCCGCTGCTCATCTTGCCGGAAGTGCTGGATGTGAACGCATGGCGAGGCGGGAAGCTTCCCTTCGTAGAAGAAAAGGACGGCGTGGGAGCCTATATGAGCGGATTCGTCTTCAGAAACATCGTGCATAATACCAATCTTATCAAGGAAGGAGAGATAACCAGCTACAAGGACCTGTTAAGACCCTCGTACCGGGGCAAGATTACCCTGCGAGACCCGTCCAGCACGGGCGCCAGCAACCCTATCATCACTCACATCGCCTTTAATCTGTGGGGTGAGGCGGAGACGGTGGACTTCTTGAGAAAACTGTTGAAGGAGCAGGGGGCGGTTGTGCACAGGGATGACCGGCTGGCGATGGAATCGGTGGCCCGGGGGAAATACGCCATCAGCATAGGTGCGTCGCCGCCGGTTCAGGCCGAGTTCCTTACCCTGGGTGCGCCCATAAAAATAGCCATAGTGAAGGAAGATAACTTTCTCAGCCCCGGAGCGAACGTTCTGGGCGTGCCCACGAAATTCGCCCATCCCAACGCGGGGGTTGTCTTTCTCAACTGGTTGCTGACGAAAGAAGGGCAGTCGGTCCTGGCCAGGGCCTTCGGCAATCCGAGCATGAGGCTCGATGCTTCTACGGAAGGGATTGACCCCATTCTCATCCCCGTTGCCGGTGAAAAGTACTTCGTGCAGACGGAGGATTTCTTTAAGGCCCAGACCAAGTGGCTGGAAATAGCCAAGAAGCTCATGGATGAGGCTTCGAAGTAGGTAGGCAAGAACATGGCGCAGGGAAACGTGGACACGGTCATAAAGAACGCCAGAGTTGTCACTCCGCAGGGCATAGTTTCAGGGGGCGTGGCGGTCAGCGCGGGAAAGATCGTTTCCATAGGCGAGGACCCGGCGTTACCCGACGGTAACAACACCATAGACGCCGGGGATAACTACCTGATACCGGGACTGATTGACCCCCACACTCACCTCGGCGGCATCGAACGCACTTTTGCCGAAGATATCCGGAGTGAGACCCGTTCCGCCGCGGCCGGAGGCATCACCAGCCTCCTCACCATCGAAAATCCCGGCCAGTTGTCCAGGCAAGCTGCGGGGCAACCCGGGGCCATTTCTTTCAAGGAGACCTTTGCCGAAGGCAAGGACATTATCAATAGCGAAGCCTTCGTTGATGTTGGACTAACCTTTGCCATCACCAAAGAACAACAGGCACTGGAAATCCCGGACTACGTCAGGGATTTTGGTGTTTCTTCCTTCAAACTATTCCTTTCCTACCGGGACCCGGAGATAATCGCCGCCATTATGCTCCGCCCCATGAAATCACATACCGACAAGTTCGATGACGGCCTGGTATATCTAACCCTCGAAAAAGCGGCCGAGGCGGGGGCGGTGGTCGCCGCCCATGCCGAAAGCTGGGAGATATCGAGGGTCTTGCTGCCACGTTTGATGAAAGCCGGGGCCGGCGGGCTAAGGGCATGGGCCGACAAGTCTCCCGGCTTCGCCGAGGCGCTGGATGTTAGCAAGTTAGCCATCCTGTCGGGTGTTACCGGCTGCCCGGTGTACATCGTCCACGTCACTGCCAGGGAGGCCCTGGACGAAATTAGAAAGGCTCAAGGGAAAGGCGTTAACATTATCGGTGAGACATGTCCGCATTACCTGGGGCTGGTTGACGTTGACGCCCCTTTCCCCGGTTCGCTGGCCAAGGTCAACCCGCCGGTGAGGGGCCGCGAACATTCTGACAGGCTGTGGGAAGGCATCAGGGATGGCTCAATAACCTGCATCGGCTCAGATCACATCAATTTTATGCTGGGGAACAGAAAGCCCGACTCGGATATCTGGCGGGCGGGCGCCGCCTTCTCCGGCATGGAATTGACGCTGCCTCTGCTTTACACCGCCGGTGTCGAGGCCGCCAGAATATCCCTGGAAAAGCTGGTGGAGATATGTTCTACCAACACCTCCAGGACCTTCGGCTTGTTCCCGCAAAAGGGCGCCATCCAGGTTGGCGCCGACGCCGACCTGGTCATCGTGGATACCGCCAGGGTCAAGCGGGTGGTCTGTAAGGACCGGCATCAGTTTTCCGATTTTTCCATTTACGAGGGAATGCCACTTAAAGGTTGGCCCCTGCTTACCATGCTCAGAGGTAAGGTGATTGTGAAGGACGGCCAGCCGGTTGGAGAACCGAAAGGCAGGTATCTGGCGCGGAAAGGAAATTTGAAAAGGAGATGATTTGACCAGTGCTTAAATTCGATATCGTCCCGGCCAGGACCGCCATCCTGGTCATTGACATGACCCAAGGCTATTTCGAGCCGAAGTCGCGTTTCTTTCTGCCATCGGCGCTGGAAATACTGCCGCGCCTTAACAGACTACTGTCGGTATGCCGGATGAAGGGCGTTTCAGTGGTCTACACCCAGCCAAAGCACCAGCGCGATGGCAGCGACCGGGGTCTGCTAAACCTCCTGTCGCCGACGCACAAGGGCGGCGGCTGGACGCACGAGCAGGCCCTGGCGGCTGAAGAGGAATTTGCCATTTATTCCGGCATAGCGCCGGTGGGAGATGAACCGGTGGTGGGCAGACCGCGGTTCAGCGCCTTCTTTGCCAGCCCTCTTGACCTGATCCTCAGGGGGAAAGGGGTTGACACCGTGATCGTATCGGGTGTGGCCACCAACACCTGCTGCCATTCTACGGCCAGGGACGCTCACCACCGGGATTACAAGGTCATCTTCCTGTCTGATGGGAACGGCGCCAGGGGGATGCCAGACCAGGGCTGGGGCGCTTTCACTGCCGAGCAGGTCCAGAAATACGTGCTGACCACCCTGGCCGTGGGCTGGTGTCAGGTGTCCCCGGTAGACCAGATTATTGCTGAACTGGAAGGCAAGTAATTACCGCAATGACCATTCCTCCCCCTTTTTCGAAGGGGGAGATCATTCCCTCCCCCTTTTTCAAAGGGGGAGACCGTTCCCTCCCCCTTTCGCGAAAGGGGGATACAGGGGGATTTGCCCCGTAGATCAAAATGTAAGAGCTGGGACGTGAAACCACGAATGAACACGAATACACACGAATAATAAACCGCAGAGGCGCAGAGAGGTGAGAGGTGAGAGGTGAGAAGCGAGACGGGTGGGGGCCTTCTGTCTTGTGTCTTGTGTCTTCTATCTTCTGTCTTCTGCTATTCGTGTTCATTTGTGTTGATTCGTGGTTTCACATCCCTGTTTCTCAAATCCCCCTTGGTCCCCCTTTTTCAAAGGGGGAGACCGTTCCTTCCCCCTTTTTCAAAGGGGGAGAAAATGTCCCCCTACCTGATTTGCCCCCCGCCT
>CAZFEA010000179.1:0-7206 GCA_964518085.1 uncultured Dehalococcoidia bacterium | reverse complement strand
GCGAAAGGGGGAGGTAAACTGGGTCTCCTCGCGTTGATAGGCCATTTTCATCCTTGATGGCGCCCGCCGCAAGCGGGCGTGAGTGCTTGTCACTCGAGAATTACGTATGACTTCGTCCTTTCCGTTAGGTGTAGTTACGGATAGTTTTTTGTTAAGGACACGTACAAAATTATAACTATCAGGTTTCAACGGCCTGGCCTTCATCAGAAAAACCGGGCATAGCAACCATAACGGCGGTTATCCACGGAATCCAGGGGAAACATGAGCAATACCAGGTTGCCAGTTGCCGAAAAGGAAATCGACCCAGTTGCCTTTACTAACCATCAAGATCAGGCGCAATCAACCGGAGACCTTTCGCCAAAGGCCGGCAACCGCGCCAGGGACCAACTAACTATGTCGCAAAAACTGGATGAGCTAAAAGCGGAATTCCTCGGATTTGTTTCGCATGAAATGGGCACCCCGTTGACGGTCATCGAGGGCGCCCTGTATACGTTACTGGCCGACCAGAACATGCTGTCGGAAACCGAAAGGCGCGGGCTCCTGGAAGACGCTCTTTCCGAATCCGAATCCCTGGCCAACACGGTGGGTAACCTCCTGGAGCTTGCCCGGGCGCGCGCCAATCACCTGGAGCTGGCCATGGCCCGGGTTAACCTCCCGCAAATCATCGAGCCCGTAGTTGAGAGAATGAAGCGCCGGAATACCGGACACTCATTCCTCATCGACTGCCCGGTCACGTCGAGGGTCATGGCTGACCGGGTCAGGCTGGAACGGGTGCTGCACAACCTGGTAGATAACGCTATCAAGTATTCACCGGCCGGCAGCGCGGTAAAAGTCCTGGGCGCCGAAAGCGGCAACATGGTCGTGGTCGGTGTGCGCGATGAGGGCCCCGGGATACCGGCGCCGGACCGGGCCAGGATCTTCGACGTCTTCCAGCGGGCGGGCGCCGGCTCCCCGGTCAGGGGCATTGGCCTGGGGCTGCCGGTAAGCCAGAAGCTGATAGAAGCCCAGGGTGGAAAGCTATGGGTGGAGTCGGCGCCCGGGGATGGGTCTACGTTCTACTTTACCCTGCCAGCCGCAGTTACTTCACCCTCTCCACCTTGAGCAAATTGGTGCTTCCCGGCGCCCCAACCGGTATGCCCCCGGTGATGACGATCAGGTCGCCTTTCCTGGCCAGGCCGGACTCTTCAGCCAGCCTCTCACCCAGCTCAAACAGGCCGTCAGTTGACGACGGCTCCGCTATCTGAACAGGGCAGACTCCCCAGTAAAGCAATAGCCTGCGCCTCACGGTGTCTTCTGGCGTCAGCGCCAGGACGGGCGCCCTTGGCCGGTACCTGGATACCCGCTGTGCCGTGGCGCCGGAATGGGTAAAAGCCACGATCGCCGCCGCTTTCAACTGGAGCGCGGTACGGCAGGCATTGTAGCTTATGGCTTCGCCCGTTTCGGGCTCCAGGCACTCTGCCCGGCTGAGCAGAAGCTGGTTGTAGGGCAGATGGGCCTCGGCTTCCAGGGCAATGCGGGCCATCATGCGCACCGCTTCCACCGGATAGTCGCCGATGGTGGTCTCGGCGGACAGCATCACGGCGTCGGTGCCATCGAAAATGGCATTGGCCACATCGGTCACCTCGGCCCGGGTTGGCAGCGGCGCCCGGACCATGGATTCGAGCATCTGGGTGGCGGTGATTACCGGCCGGCCCAGCCGGCCGCATTGCTTGATGATCTCCTTCTGGACCATGGGCACCCGGGCCAGGGGTATGTCGACCCCCAGGTCGCCGCGGGCCACCATGATGCCATCGCTGGCCAGCAGTATGTCACCGAAGTTATCCACCGCCTGTCCGCGCTCGATCTTGGAGATAACCGGGATATTGGACTCAGTCTGGCGCAGGATATCCTTGACCTGCAGCACTTCCGATGCCGAGGTGACAAACGATAACGCGATGTAGTCCGGATGCTGGGCTGTGGCAAACATCAGGTGGTCATGCAACGCCTCGTTCAAAAAAGGCGTCGATACCCTCATCCCCGGAACAACCACTCCCTTGCCCGAAAGCAGCGTGCCCCCGACAACGACTTTGCACTGGACTTCATGGGCCTCGACCTTTTCGGCCCGCAGTTGCAGCGCCCCGTCATCGAGCAGCACCATATCGCCGGACCGGACATCTTTGATCAATGTCGGCAGGTTCACCGGCAGTTGTCCGGCGTCGCCCTCCAGGTCCCTGACCGTGAGGCGGACCAGCGCCCCCTTCCTGAGATGGACCTTGCCGTCCCTCAACCGGCCTATGCGGTATTTCGGACCGGGCAGGTCCATCAGGACGGCCACCGGAATGGCCAGACGCCGGGAGACCTCTCTCAGGCGGGCTATGGTGCGTTCGTGCTCCTGGTGGGAACCATAAGACAGGTTCAACCGGGCCACATTCATTCCGGCTTTGAGAAGGCGTTCCATCATCCCCGGTGAGTTTGTCGCCGGCCCGATGGTGCAGACGATTTTGGTATGCCTTGGGAGGCGCCTGGCGGCTGTCATTGCGAGGAATCCCTTCGCTTGCGAAGGGTGACGAAGCAATCCCGCACTGGAGGTACGACAGGCTTTCCGGCCTGTCGGGCTACGGGGGCGGCGACAGATGAGTGCGCCCTCATGGGATTGCTTCGCTGCGCTCGCAATGACATTTCGGATTCTAGTAGCTAGCGTACCATGTCTCGCCTGGCGGCGGCCCTGCTTCGAGCCGCGCCGACCACGCCCTTCCATGGGCGTCGGCGCTGGCCGTTATTTCTTTCAGCCTTTCGATGAGTTTCGTTTGGAAGAAGTCGATCCTGGCCTGGCGCGATGGCATCTTGACCACCTCCTGCCACAGGGCGCGACCGGCCAGAAAGCCCGAGGCGCCGCCTTTGCAGGCTATCTCGACTTCCCTTCGGAAGACCTCGTAATCATGTCCGCCACTGAGAATGACCCACGGATGTTTCGAGGCGGCATCGAGACGCCGGCAGTTATCGAGCAGTTTGACTTCGTCCTTCTCAAAAGCCAGGTCGCCGGGAAACTCGGCCTTCAACACGTCCATTGGGATCCCGGACAAATGCCGCGCCGTCTCTATCACCAGCTCGGGTTTTATCCTGGCAAACTCGGCGGCATTGTCTTCGCGGTCGTTGATGGGGTAGGCCACCGGTTCAACCAGTAGCGGCAGGTCGGCCTTCTGGCAATCCGCGGCCACCTTGCGCACCGTCTCCAACTGCCTTTCGGCTATCTCTTTCACATCGGGCCGGTAATAGAGAAGCAGTTTTGCCGCTGAAGCTCCCATCTTCTTTACCCTGTCCACCCCCCATTGCGGGAGCAAATCGGTCAACCTTGCCCGTTTACTGCCCCTGTATCCCGATTCCTCCAAGCTCACCAGTAGCCCGGTGCGTCCGGGCAGGACGCCGGCGACGATGGCCTGGGCAGCGCCATATATCGGGTCCAGCAAGACGGCGCCGCAATGGGGGCCTGCCGCCCGGCACAACTCAATTTTGAAGTCCACCATCTCCTCGTAGCCAGCAGGCCTTCCCAGACCTTCGGAAAGCATTTTCTCCAGCGACCCGCGGTGGTCCATGGCCACCATAATGAGGAGGCCCCTGTCGTTGGCCAGTTGCTGGAGACCGCGTAGTTTACCGACCGATAATGCCATGATGCCTCCAGGAAGTTACAAGTATCAAGTAGACAGTAGACAGTAGACAGTAGACAGTAGCGGCACGCTGCCGCGTGCCGTGCCGGAAGACAGCAGACAGCAGAAAGAAGACTCTCTTCCCACCCTACTGACCGTTGGCTACTGGCTACCGGGTACCATTTTCTATCTTCTGTCTTCTATCTTCTGTCTTCTTCTTGAATCTTAAGTCTTAAATCTTCAATCCGTCATCGCGCCAGTATCTTCATCAATCTGAGCATGTCCGCGTCCAGATCTTTTCTCTTGCTCCAGGTGTCTTCGAGGGGAGTGTAGGTTATGTCTCCCTTTATCTCGCCCACCGCGATACCCCCCCGCCCCTCAGCCAGGGCATCGACGGCAGCCGCTCCGAGACGGCTGGCAAGCACGCGGTCCCTGGCTGATGGGGAGCCTCCCCTCTGGACATGACCCAGGACACAGACACGGGAGTCCAGGCCGCATTTTTCCTTGACCTGGCGGGCGATGCGGAAAGTGGAACCTGCTTCGCCGGCTTCGGCAACGATAATTATGGCGCTGCGTTTACCTACCTTGAAAACATGGTTGAGATCGGAGCAAATGCCATCGATGTCTTCCGGCAGCTCGGGAATGAGAATGGCTTCAGCCCCGGCGGCGATGCCGCTTTCAAGGGCGATGAAACCCCGGGTCCGCCCCATGACCTCAACGAAGAATAGCCTTTCATGCGACCGGGCGGTATCCCTTATCTTGTCGATGGATTCCAGAGCGGTGTTGACCGCGGTGTCAAAGCCGATGCTGTAGTCCGTGCCGTAAACATCGTTATCAATGGAGGAAGTTACTCCTACTACCGGCAGGTCACTCTCGCTGGCCAGAGCGGTGGCCCCGCGCAACGTCCCGTCGCCACCGATAACTACCAGCCCTTCAAGTTCCATCTTCCTGGCGTTCTCAATGGCTGCGGCCCGGGCTTCTTTCTTCTTAAATTCGGGGCACCGCGCCGTCTCGAGGATGGTGCCTCCCAGGTGGATAATGTTCCCGACCGCCCTTGAGCCCAGCGGCGCCATGTCGCCGTCAATCAGACCCTGGTAACCCCGGTGAACGCCACATACTTCGATTTCGCGGTAGTCTGCCGTCCTCACCACCGCCCTGATGGCCGCATTCATCCCCGGGGCATCCCCCCCGCTGGTCAAGACGCCGATCCTGCGCATGGGACCTCCTGATAGTTATGCAGTTCGTAGGGGCAGACCTTCCGCCTCAGGCGGATGCCCGCGGGCGAACAATCAGGTCCTCCCCTACGGGGTTGATATATCTCAATACTAAGACAGCAATGGAACACGAAATCCGAAAGGCTACTTAAATTATATCATCCGCCGCAATACGAGTTCGTTGAGTTCTCTGGGTTCGTTGGGTTCTTTGGGTTCTTTGGGTTCATTGAGTTCCTTGAGTTGCTTTTCCCTTTCCCCTTTTGCCTTTTCCCTTTCCCCTTTTTTCAAAGTGGAAGATTTTGTAGTAGAATTGGCCAGCTATGAGGAACACCCCGCCCCCCCGGCACGGTCCGCCGCAGGCGGATGCCGCTACGTAAACCCGTTACCTGTTACCCGGTACTGCAGGCTTTCCAGCCTGCAGCGACAGGCTGGAAAGCCTATCGTACCGTTTTTCCAAAACCAGGGAGGCCACCATGCTGAAAATTGAAGCTACCTACATCAGGCATGATTATCGCAACTTTCCCGAAGTCAAGACGACCTTAGAAGTTGAACCGGAAAAGCTGGCATTCCTGATCGTCGACATGCAAAACGATTTTGCCCACCCGGAAGGCATGATGGCCCGGAAAGTCGCCGACATTGGCCCCGCCCGGAGGACTGTCGAGCCGACACGGCTCGTGGCCGGGGAATGCCGCAGGGCCGGCGTTAAGGTCATTTATACCCAGCATATCTTCCGCGCCGACCTGACCGACATGGGCAAGAGCTGGGCCAGGATCTACAGGCACCGGCCGGGCACCATCAGCCCCGGAGACAAGGTCGGCCCGGCGGGACAAAAAAGCGTCGGCTCACTGGTCAAAGGAACCTGGAACGCCGAAATTATAGATGAGCTCAAACCTCAGGCCGGGGACATCGTTGTAGACAACAAGCGGACATACAGCGGCTTCTACCACACCGACCTGGACATGATCCTGCGCAATCTCGGCATCGAGACCATCATGTTCGCCGGGCTCACCACCGCAGTCTGCGTGGAGTCGACTTTGAGGGATGCCTTCTTCCACGGCTACGAGTGCATACTGCTGAAGGACTGTGCCTGGGAGAAGACCCCCGAGCTTCAGGCCGCCTCCGAAAAGCTGGTCATGATCCACTTCGGCTCGGTAACCACGTCAGAGGCGGTGATAAGAGCGTTGGGCAATAGGCGCCAGGCACCAGGCAACAGGCAATAGGGTATTCCTTGGGAATCATCTTCGCCTTCATGTCCGCCATTGGCTGGGGGATTGGCAATGTCTTCGCCGGGCTTGGTCTGTGCCACGTCAAAGCCCTTCCCGGATCGGCGTTGTCGATGGCCGCCGGCGCCTTTACCCTGGCCCTCATCACCTTCATCGTTCAGCCGCGGGATCTGCTGGCCATATCGGGCCAGGCCATGGCGCTATTTGCCACTATCGGTGTATTCAGTTTCGCCCTGGGGCGATTCATCAACTATGCCGGGATCAAGCGCATCGGGGCGGCCCGGGCAACCTCGGTTACCGCTTCGGCGCCTTTGTTCGCCAGTTTGCTGGCCATCATCATCTTGAAAGAGACGCCCAACCTGCTGGTCATCGGCGGAACAGTGCTGGTGGTAGGCGGGTTGTATCTGACAATGAGTGGAAAAAAGTAGCCAGTAGCGGCACGGCGTGCCGTGCCGAGTAGCCAGTAGTCAGTAGTCAGTAGCCGCACGTTGGACGTGCCGCGGCGTCCGCCTCTGGCGGACGCCGCGCCGGGGGTGGGGCAACTCAATAACCCAATAACTCAAGGAACCCGATGTGTTTCTAGGATATCTTTTCTCCCTTATCGCCGCTGCCCTGTGGGGCGCCAGCCATGTAGTGATCAAACTTGGCGTCACCAACCTGGCCCCACCCCTGGTGGGCGCCACTTTCTCCACATTCGTAGGCGCGGGCGTATTCTCCGCCCTCGCGATAAGGGACCGCGAGTCGGTTGCGCAGTGCAGCCGGAAGGCCCTAATATTCGTTGCCCTGGCGGGGACCTTTGCCGCGCTGGCCCTGCTGTTCCAGTTCCTGGCCTTTTCCATGATACCGGTAATTATTGCCTCGCCGTTGAGCTGCACTTACCCTATCGTTACTGCCGCCCTGGCCCACCTGTTTATGAAGCAGACGGAAAAGGTGACACCGAGGGTGGTCGTGGGCGCGCTGTGCGTGGTGGTTGGTGGAGCCTTGATAACCCTCGGAAGGCCAGGGTAGGAGATAGGAGATAGAGATAGGGACAAGGAGATAGAGATAGAGATAAGGAGAGGAAGATTGGAATTGGGAGCCAGGGAAATGGGTGCTATATGTAACGTCTTAAATATTTGCGCATAATACTTTGAGAGCGCGATTAGG